>JAGBTW010000001.1 GCA_017631135.1 Alistipes sp. | reverse complement strand
ATATGCGCAAGAAGCGCATCCAAAGGTCGGGGTTCTTCTTTCCCGCGAAGCCCTTCTTCTCCCAGCCGAATACCCAGCGTTGGTTCACCGCCTCGATGACATACTTCGAGTCGGAGTAGAGCGTTACATTCGAGCCCTCAAACTTCAGCGCCTCGAGGGCTACGCACACAGCCATAAGCTCCATGCGGTTGTTTGTCGTTAGGCGGTATCCTGCCGAGAGCTCCTTGCGGTGGGGCCCCGAGATTAGCACAACACCGTAACCGCCCGGCCCGGGGTTTCCACGCGCCGAGCCGTCGGTGTATATGGTAATGTCTACTGCCATTACTGGAGAGCAGCGATTTGAGCCTTGATAGCTGCAATCTTTGCCTCGGCATCTGCCTGCTTTGCGCGCTCGTTGGCAACAACCTTCTCGGGTGCTGACGATACGAAGCGCTCGTTCGAGAGCTTCTTCATCACCGAAGCGAGGAAGCCCTCGTAGTACTCGAGGTCAGTGGCGAGACGCTTGAGCTCTGCCTCCTTGTCGATGTTACCCTCCATGGGCACGAAGTACTGCGTGGTCTTTACGATGAATGCTGCCGCTGCGGGGTCCTTCTCCTCTACTGCAGCCACCTCCTTGAGGTTACCCATCTTGGCGATTACAGCCTCGAACTCTGTGGGGTAGTTCTCGTCGGCGATGTAGTTCAACGTGAGAGCCTCCTTCTGTGCGATGTTCTTCTGCTTGCGGATGTTGCGGATGGCTGTGATTACCTCCTGTGCCAAGCCGAAGCGTGCTATCACTGCCTCGTTAGCCTCGCGCTCTGCCTTGGGCTGCTGCGCGATTACGATAGATGCCACCTCGCCCTCGGGCTTGAGGTCCTGCCATATCTCCTCGGTCACGAATGGCATGAAGGGGTGCAATATGCGAAGGAGCATGTCGAAGTAGTGCTTTGTGCACGCTATTGTTGCTGCGTCGATGGGCGAGCCGTATGAGGGCTTCACCATCTCGAGGTACCAGCCGCTGAAGTCGTCCCAGAAGAGACGGTATAGCTCTGTGAATGCCTCCGAGATACGATACTGCTCCATGTTGTGGTCGATGAGCGCTATGCGCTGCATCATCACCTCGTCAAACCATGCGATAGCCTCTTTTGCAGCCTCGGGCTGTGCGATTGTTGCATCTACCTCCCACATGTTCACGAGGCGGTAGGCGTTCCAAATCTTGTTGCAGAAGTTACGTCCCTGCTCGCATAGTGCCTCGTCGAACATCACGTCGTTACCTGCCGATGTAGACATAAGCATCGCTACGCGCATGCCGTCAGCGCCATACTTTGCGATGAGGTCGAGCGGGTCGGGCGAGTTGCCGAGCTGTTTTGACATCTTGCGACCGAGCTTGTCGCGCACGATACCTGTGAAGTATACGTTAGAGAAGGGCTTCTCGTTGCGCCACTCATATCCCGCCATGATCATGCGTGCCACCCAGAAGAAGATGATGTCTGGACCAGTCACAAGGTCGTTGGTGGGGTAGTAGTACTCAATCTCGGGGTTGTTGGGCTTGCGCAAGCCGTCGAACACAGATATGGGCCACAACCATGATGAGAACCATGTGTCGAGCACATCCTCATCCTGGCGCAAATCAGCCATTGTGAGCGATGCGTCCTTCTGCTGTGCAAGTGCCAATGCCTCCTCAGCGGTCTCTGCTACGACATAGCCACCCTTGGGAAGGTAGTATGCGGGGATGCGCTGACCCCACCATAGCTGACGCGAGATACACCAATCCTTGATGTTCTCCATCCAGTGGCGGTATGTGTTCTTGTACTTCGCGGGCACAAACTTGATGATGTCCTCGAGTACGGCTGCTGTTGCTGGCTTTGCGAGCTCGTCCATCGATAGGAACCACTGCATCGAGAGCTTGGGCTCGATAGCCACGCCTGTGCGCTCCGAGTAACCTACGTTGTTTGTGTAGGGCTCAACCTTCTCCATGAGGCCTGCGGCTGTGAGGTCGCCCTCGATGACCTTGCGGCACTCGAAGCGGTCTACGCCAACATACATGCCCACCTTGTCGTTTATTGTGCCGTTGTCGTTGAAGATGTCGATGGCCTCCAAGCCGTACTTCTCGCCAAGCATGTAGTCGTTAACATCGTGTGCGGGAGTTACCTTCAACGCACCAGTACCAAACTCGAGGTCTACATACTCGTCGCGAATCACGGGGATTGAGCGACCTACGAGGGGCACTATTACGCGCGCATCTGCGGGGAGATTCTTGTAACGCTCGTCATTGGGGTTCACGCAGAGAGCAGTATCGCCGAGGATGGTCTCGGGGCGTGTTGTTGCCACTACGATGTAGTCGTTTGTGCCCTCAATCATGTAACGCAAGTAGTAGAGCTTACCCTGCGACTCCTTGTATATAACCTCCTCGTCCGAGAGTGCTGTGAGCGCCGAGGGATCCCAGTTCACCATGCGCACGCCGCGATATATGCGACCCTTGTTGTAGAGGTCTACGAAGACCTTTATTACGCCCGCCGAGCGTGGCTCGTCCATGGTGAAGCATGTGCGCTCCCAGTCGCATGATGCGCCAAGCTTGCGCAACTGCTGGAGGATGATGCCGCCGTGCTTCTCCTTCCACTCCCATGCATGCTTGAGGAACTCCTCGCGTGTGAGCGACGACTTGTCTATGCCCTCGGCCTTGAGCTTCGCCACCACCTTTGCCTCTGTGGCAATTGATGCGTGGTCGGTGCCTGGCACCCAGCAGGCATTCTTGCCCTGCATGCGCGCACGACGCACGAGCACATCCTGCAGCGTGTTGTTGAGCATGTGACCCATGTGGAGCATACCCGTAACGTTGGGGGGAGGAATTACGATTGTGTAGGGCTCGCGAGAGTAGGGCTCCGAGTGGAATAGGTTTTTCTCAATCCAGAAGTCATACCACTTCTGCTCGATTAGTTCGGGAGAATACTTGTCTGCTAACTGCATAACCTTACTGTTTTATTCTTTGTTTTAATTTGTTGTCTATGTGCGTTGTATGTGCGTGCGTATGCGCGAACAACCGACAAAGTTACAAAATAATCTTCAAACCACAAAAAAAATGTGATGTCGGGGCAGGAGTAGGAGGGGGTAAGAGTAGTTTGAGAGTAGCAAGGGGTAGTTAAGTGATAAATAATGAGTTTAAGGAGTTTAGGGAATTTATTTTTTTGATACTATCGCTAATTTCCTTAATCTCACTAAATTCCCT
>JAGBTW010000074.1 GCA_017631135.1 Alistipes sp. | reverse complement strand
GAGGGCATCATGGAGCTCCCCGCAGAGGCTGTTGTAGGCACACCCGCAAAGGAGTATCTCCACATCGCTGACGACTATCTTATCGGCATCGGTCTTACACCCAACCGTGTGGATGCTGCATCGCATATCGGTGTAGCACGCGACATCGCGGCATACCTCAAGAGCCGTGGCGAGCGCGTAGAGTTCAAACTCCCCTCGATTGATGGCTTCAAGGTTGACGACACATCGCGCACCATCGCTGTGGAGGTTGTAAACAGCGAGGCTGCACCCCGCTATGCAGGTATCACCGTTAGCGGCTGCAAGATTGCGCCATCGCCAGAGTGGATGCAGAACGAGTTGCGCGCTGCGGGCATCAACCCAAAGAACAACCTCGTGGACATCACCAACTATGTTCTCTTTGAGTTGGGTCAGCCCCTCCACGCTTTCGATGCAGACAAGATTGAGGGCGGCAAGGTTGTGGTACGCTCGGCAAACGAGGGTGAGAAGTTCGTGACCCTCGACGGTGTGGAGCGCACACTCACAGCCAACGACCTTATGATTTGCTCGGCAGAGCGCCCCATGTGCATCGCAGGTGTATATGGTGGTCAGGACTCGGGCATCAGCGACTCTACAGTAAACGTATTTATCGAGAGCGCATATTTCCACCCTGTTTGGGTGCGCAAGACAGCAAAGCGATTCGGACTCAACACCGATGCTTCGTTCCGCTTCGAGCGCGGCATCGACCCCAACATCCAGGTGTACGCTCTTAAGCGCGCCGCAATGCTCATGCAGGAGTTGGCAGGTGGTCGCATAACATCGGAGATTATCGACATCAACCCCACTCCAGCACGCGACTTCGAGTTTGAGTTCTCGTTGGAGCGCGCACGCAAGCTCATCGGCAAGAACATCCCCGAGGAGACATTCATGACAATCCTCGAGTCGCTCGATGTTAAGGTATTGCGCCGCGAGGGCGAGGTGCTCACCGTAGCTGTGCCACCCTACCGCGTAGATGTACAGCGCGAGGCTGACCTCATCGAGGATGTATTGCGCGTATATGGCTACAACAACATCGAGATTTCTGACCACGTTAACTCTACGTTGTCGTACGCACCAAAGCCCGACAAGGCACGCTTGCAGAATGTGGCTTCAGACTTCCTCACCTCGAATGGCTACACAGAGATTATGTCTAACTCGTTGACAAAGGCGTCATACTACGAGGGCTCAACATCATACCCCGCAGAGCGCTGCGTGAAGATTTTGAACCCCTTGTCACAGGACCTTAACGTCATGCGTCAGACACTCCTCTTCAACGCCTTGGAGGCTGTGGAGCTCAACGTGAACCGTCGCAATGGCAACCTCAAGATGTACGAGGTGGGTAACTGCTACGCCTTCAACAGCGAGAAGGCTTCGGAGGAGAACACCTTGGCAAAGTACGAGGAGAACTACCGCATCGGCATCACCGTTACAGGCCTCAAGACACAACTTTCATGGAATAGCAAGGAGGAGTCAGCATCGTTCTTTACGCTCCGCGCAATTGTTGAGCGTTTGCTCAAGCGCTTCGGCGTAGACATCTACGCGTTGCAGTCTGACAGTCTCGAGTGTGACCTTTATGCTGACGCCATCGTCTTCAAGCAGGGTCCCAACGAGGTGGTACGCATGGGTGTTGTATCTCCTTTGGTACGCAAGAAGTTTGACATCAAGCAGGAGGTTTACTTCGCCGAGGTAGACTTCGACCAGCTTGTCAAGATGACCAAGAAGGCAAAGGTGCAGTTCAAGGAGCTCTCGAAGTTCCCCGAGGTAAAGCGCGACTTGGCACTCTTGGTTAACAAGAACGTAACATTCTCACAGCTCCGCTCTATCGCGTTTGCTACAGCGAAGAAGCTCTTGAAGTCTATTTCGTTGTTCGACGTATACGAGGGCGACAAGTTGCCAGAGGGCAAGAAGTCGTACGCCTTGAGCTTCATCCTCGAGGATAAGAACCAGACGCTCACCGACAAGCAGATTGAGCGCACTATGACAAACCTTCAGACACAGCTCGAGCAGAAGGCTGGCGCAGAGGTTCGCAAGTAAGTTCTACAATACTTATATTAATGATGGGGTTGTCCTTTGGTGGGCAACCCCATATTTTTCGCCACCATATTTCGTCGTTTCACCACCCGATTATGCCATTTCGCGGAAGGCTCGACACGAAATGGTGCGGTTGTTTTATAACTTTGTTATAACAAAGCAACTAACACCTAAAAATTTAGAACTATGAAACGACTTGTACTTTTTATTGCACTATGCATCTGCACAACCAACCTATTTGCCGAGGGCAGAGTATTTTGCGAAATCAGAGAGTACCACACATTCGGCAAAACAAAAAAGGTTGTCATCGACTTTGGTCAAGAACAACTAAAAGGCGATTCGATGCAAATCTTGGTAGACGGCGAGGGCAACAGAGTTGAATTTAACTCGATGATTGATGCCCTAAACTACATGGAGTCGCTCGGATGGAGCTTCGTGCAGGCATATGTCACCGTGGACAATGATATATCCAACGTTCGATGGTTGGTGTGTAAGGATGTAGCGGAGAGCGTCGACCCATACGAAGGTCTGCTAACGAAGGAGATACTCGAGAAATAGAGAGCCAAACGGCTGAAAATGACATAAGTAGTATAATAGACAAAAGCGAGGTATCACTACCCCGCTTTTGTTATTCTTATAATATCAACAACCCTACACCTCCATACCGCGGCGGACACGAGAGAGAGTCTCACTGTCCACAAGGCGCTCGGCGATTGTCAGCGCAAACTCCACCGAAAGACCAGCACCCGCAGCTGTAATAAGGTTTCTATCTTCGATAACAGAGCCACCCTCATAGCGATAGTCCGCCATCTCCTCTATAACCGTCGTGTGACATGTCACGCCACAGCCCCGCGCAACACCCGCAGCAGCCAACACCGTAGGAGCGCCACATATAGCAGCAACCAAGCGACCACTATTATAATAGTCACGCACCACAGCGCACACCTGTTCCGAGTTGCGAAGGTTGATGTAACCAGGGTTACCGCCAGGCAATATAAGCGCATCACCATCCGAGAGATCAGCATCCTCAATAAGCACGTCACAAGTCAAAGTTACCAAGCCGTGTGATGAACAAACATCAAGGCTACCACCCACAGCCACACGCTTCAATTCCACACCCGCGCGGTGCATAACATCTATAGGAGCCAACGCCTCGACACACTCGAAGCCCTCGGCAAGAAGTATATATGCTCTTTTCATATCTACACAAATAGTTTTTCAAACTCCGCGAAAGATAGCTCTGTCACGCGACACTCTCCAATCTTTACAGGTAGCACCACACGCAAAACATTATCTTTCTTCTTTTTATCATACTTCACCTCGCGCAACACATCAGTTATATTCACTGGCATCGCAAGACTGAAGCCCAACTGCTCAAGAAGCCCATCTATGCGCAAGGCATCCTCCTCGGTCAGCACTCCGCGACGCACCGCAGCATGCGCTATGAGCGAGAGACCAAGAGCCACTGCCTCGCCATGGTTTACGTCGTGAGTGCACTTCTCTATAGCATGACCAAGCGTATGGCCGAGGTTAAGGAGTCTGCGCACACCACCCTCGCGCTCATCTTCCGCAACGATGCGCGACTTGACAGCCACAGCGCCAAGCATAGCTTGCTGCAAAGCCTCCACAGAGTTGTATATATCAGCACCGCAGCGCTCCATATTCGCAAAGAGCTCCGCATCGGCAATAACAGCACTCTTAACAACCTCTGCCATGCCAGCACGCAACTCGCGTTTGGGCAACGTTCGCAACATCTCAACGTCCGAAATCACGAAACGCGGCTGACGGAATGTGCCAACCATGTTTTTGTAGTCTGCAACATTAACGCCATTCTTGCCACCTATCGATGCATCCACTTGACCAAGCAGCGTGGTAGAGATAAAGCCAAACTCCACGCCACGCATATATGTCGCAGCCACAAAGCCCGCAATGTCGGTGACGATGCCGCCACCTATACCAAGAATAAAGGTCGAGCGATCAGCACCCAACGCCATAAGTTCGCGATACACGCGCTCGACGGTTGACAAACTTTTGCACGCCTCGCCCTGCCCAACGATGATATGCTCAAAGCGACGAACAAGGTTGGGATATAAGCGGTCGATATTAGCATCCGTAATGACAATGGTGCGACCCTTGGGCACAACCCTATCGAGCAGCTCCATGGCGCGACCTACATAGAGCGTCGACACCTCATTTATTTCGATAATTCTATCCATAAGCGTTACAAAGATAATAATTTTATCAACAATGTCGCCATAGCGCAACATAAATCAAATTTTATTTGCTAAAAAGTTTGCAATATCCTAGAATGTTTCCTAATTT
>JAGBTW010000073.1 GCA_017631135.1 Alistipes sp. | reverse complement strand
TAAATGCGATTACCAAACTGAACGAAGATGTGGAGTTAAGCCTCAACGCCAATTATGTCCACGATATGCGGCAGGCAGATGGAGCAGCAGTAACGACATACTATATACCCAATGGTGCACCGCTTACCATCACCGAGACGACATCTGCAAGCCACCTCATCGATAAGTGCGACCTTATGCTTAACCTGCACTCCAACACCCAGAGCCACTATATCGAGGAGAAGCTGTCGCTTGGCGGCGCATGGAACAGGGATAGCGGCATCGTGAATAGCGACGGAGAGTTGGTATCACAATACTTCAAGTTACCCAATATCTCGTTGAACAACAACTTATACAATGTCCGCAGATGGGATAAGTGGGTACTTGACTTCGGGTCGGACATAAACTTTGACACCCAACCAGCACAACTCGAGATACGCCCGATGCTCTACAACACCGTGTTAGGCAACGATGACAACCACCCCAATGCCATCCAGACACTCTATGGCAAACGATTCAGAACCTACAACCATCTAAAAACAGGTTACAAACTTAAGCGCTGGCATGTGATGCTCTCATCACAGCTCAATGCCGATGTGGAGAGTATGGAGTCTTCGCTTAACGCCATCGGCGAAGATGGGGATATCGCGGCTACAACTACCGAGTTTCAAAACGACATACTCTACTCACGCCTCGACTTTGTGGTTACACCATCAGTGCAATACGCCATGGGCAGCAAGGTCGTGGTGCAGGCAGACCTCCCCATCGACTTGATGTGGCTATATATGGAGGATAGAGCTAGGTATAGCACCACAGCCAACAAGCTAAAAGTGCTATGCCAGCCCACCATAAACATCAGCAGCGCCCTCACGCCCAACCTCAAGCTCGCAGCGAGGGCATCGTATAACGAGTATTATGGCGATCTCTACGACTCCTATGCGGGGTATATCATGACCGACTACCGCATCATCCAGCGCAAGGCGGGCGAGATGAGCAACATTCGCAGCCAGATGTATGGCGTACAACTGTCTTACGGCAACGCCATAGATGCCATATTTGCAGGTGTCGAAGCCAACTACTCCATCAACCACACCAACCTGATGTATGATACCCGATACATAGGTTCGCTCAGCGAGATAGAGGCTGTCGATATGCCCAATCGCAGCGACTCATACAACATCAAAGCCAACATAAGCAAGCGCTTTGATGCCGTCGCCACCACCGCAACCCTATCGGGAGGCTATATGCAGTTATGGTCGGAGATATTGCGAGAAGGATACCTTATACCCTCGGAGTATGGACTCATCACATCTGAGTTGAACCTCAACACCCGCATCACAAAGGCCGTGAGGGTCGACTACAACGCCCTCTACAACCGTAGTCTCTCAACAATAGGCGATGGTGCACAATTCGCCATCAACCTCTTGAGACAGAGGGCAAGCGTAGACTTTATCATCGCCGAGAGGTTTATATGCCGCGTGGGTGCAGAACACTTCCTTAATAGCGCCATTGAGGGTAAGAGCCGCAATACGGTATTTATTGATGCAAGCCTGAGAGTGAAACACAAGCGCATGGAGTATGCCATCGAGGCACACAACCTGCTAAACAATGCCTCCTTTGCAAATGCTTCAAACAGCAATAGCATGAGCTACGCCTACACCTACTCACTGCGCCCCGCATCTATAGTTTTACATGTTAAATTTAGCCTAAAATAGACCATTATGAAGAGAGTAAACCTTTTAGTTCTGTCATTCGCACTCATCATCCCGACATTTGCACAGAGGGCACACATCACACTCGAGGGCGATGACGTCTCGGGCATGGCGTATGTCCAGGGCTACGAGTCAGACAAGATGTGCGAGTTTGTATTCAAGGATAGTTGCAGCCTGGAGCATGGTCGTGGCGAATTGTACTTCGACATGGGTGAGGACACCTTTGTAAACCTCCTTATCATCACAGATACGAGGCGATATCTTCAGCAGGTCGTGATAGGTCCTAGCGACACCATTGAACTATCCCTCGGCGATGGTATAGAGGTTAGAGCAGATAGAAGAAGATTCAGAGAGCAGTACGCGATGTTCGACAGAATGAAGGATAGCATCAAGCGACGCTACAACGCCCTCTACGACAGGCTATGCAGCGAGCGAGTGGGGAGCAAAAGGTACAAGCAGCTTAAAGATAGCATAGCAATATTGGAGAGTTACTACTACAATGAGTTCCCCTACACCATCTTTGCCGACCCAGAGTTGACACAAAGCGCATATATAGTTCACAGCGCTATTGCCATCAGGTCGCTAGCACGCGCCACACCCCGAGAGCTCGACTCGCTACGCACGGCATACGCCCAGAGACTTCCGCACGCCAAGTGCCTGACTGCGGTGGGCGATAAGATTACCGAGCGCTCGGAGAGAGACTCAAAGAGATTTCATCAGTTACTTAACACAAAATAGCTATGAGAAAACTACTTACAACCATGATCGCCATAACCGCGATATTTACAGCAACAGCACAACACCACTCACTGCAGGAGGCGCGACTCTTTGCCTATAGTAGAACAGATAGATTGATTATAGGCTCGTGCGACATCCACGCCGACTACGATGTAGTGGACACATCTAGGATTGCCGTAAGCTACAAAGCGACCTATCGCAACTCGCCCAATTCGCATCTTGAAGTAAGGTACAAACTGCTGTGTGGCAAAGCAACCTCGCTCTTTTATAGCATAGCACAGCACTACACAAATATGGCTCGCTACAAAAACGGTTGGAGCGAGGAGGAACTCGAGGAGTTTTACGCTGCGGGCGATTGCACCATCGTCATACCCACCGAAGTATATACGACAAAGGAGGAGGCGCGCATACGCCACAATATACCCTTTACCGATGATGTTATTTACGAGTACACGCTTCCCGCTGCCGACATAGAGTGGCAACTTAGTGATGAGACCTGCCAGATACATGGTTACAACTGCACCAAGGCGAGCGCCATGTTTGAGGGCCGCAACTGGGTGGTGTGGTTTACAACTGAAATACCCATCGCAGAGGGACCATGGCTGCTGCGGGGACTGCCAGGATTAATACTCCTTGCCGAGGATAGCGAGGGCGATTTTCGTTTCGAGATGGAGGGCATAGCCAAGGAGAGCGAGGAGATTAGACTATACAAGTGGAGCTCGAAACGGATTACGAAGAAGCAGTGGATGAAGTATGAGAGAGGAGCACTCCAAAACCCCTACTCTCAATTTAGCCAGGGCGGCAAGGTGCAATTCTTCAATTCCAACGACATGAGCGAACTGAAGGATGAATGGACAATCCCCTACTATCCTATATATAAATAGGTATATAGGGAGATTAAAGAGTTTAAGGAATTTAGGGAAAACACTAAACTCGCTAAATTCCCTAAACTCTTTAATTTCCCTTACAAAAAAATGAAGCTAAAGCTAACGCGCCGCTATCACAAGAAGAGCAATTTGTCGTCAGAGTGGTGTGGTAGTGTTATATCGCAAAAGAAGAACCCCACGGGATAGTACTTGCGTACAGCCCGTGGGGTCTTACATTTAGCGATGTGACGCTAACGCGCCGCTATCACGGCAAATTTCTTGTCAGAAGTGGTTAGATTTGACCTATCACAAATGAAACCACCCAGGGATAGTACTTGACGTACAGCCCTGGGTGGTTAACATTTAGTGATGGGTCGAAGATGACCTCTTATCACAAGAAATTTTTACTTGTTCTCAAGCTGTGCCTTCAACTCTGCCAAGCCTGCGATGTCACCAAGAGTAGTCTTCTCTACCTGTGCGTTAATCTTCTTAACGGTGTTCTTGGTTGCATCTGCTGCAGCACGACGCTCTGCCTTCTCTGCAGCGTCAGCTACGCGCTTTGCCTCCTCGAAGATGCGGCTGTGTGAAAGAGTGATGCGCTTTGTAGCCTTTGAGAACTCGATTACCTTGAAATCTGCAGTCTCACCTGCCTTCAATGTTGCACCATCCTCCTTAACAGCGTGACGTGCGGGGCAGAAGCCCTCGATGTTCTCGCCGAGTGATACAACAACACCCTTGTCGTTAGCCTCGGTTACAGTACCCTGGTGAACGCTGTCAACGCCAAACTGGCTCTCGAAGCCGTTCCAAGGGTTCTCCTCGAGCTGCTTGTGGCCGAGTGAGAGACGACGGTTGTCCTTGTTGATCTCAAGAACTACAACCTCGAGCTCTGCACCTACCTGTGTGAACTCTGATGGGTGCTTAACCTTCTTTGTCCAAGAGAGGTCAGAGATGTGTACGAGACCCTCGATACCATCCTCGATCTCTACGAATACGCCGAAGTTAGAGAAGTTGCGAACGCGTGCAGTGCACTT
>JAGBTW010000072.1 GCA_017631135.1 Alistipes sp. | reverse complement strand
CCAGCATGGGGGTTGAGTGCCAACACCGCAACCTTGGGTCGCACGACGCCAAAGTCCTCACGCATCGAGGCGTTAATCTGGTTGATGCGCTCCACGATAAGCTCCTTTGACAACGACTCGGCAACCTGCGCCACGGGGACATGGATTGTAGCCAAGCCCACGCGCATAAGCTCCGATGTCATAATCATAAGGGGCTCACCATCGAGCTCCTTGGCAAGGAACTCTGTGTGACCCGTATACGAGAACTCCTCGCTCTGAATCATCTCCTTGTCGATGGGCGCTGTCACAAGAGCGTCGATAGCACCATCCTTAAGCTCCTCAATCGCCTTGTTAAGTGCCGCAGCCGCAGCCTCGCCACCCACCTTTGATGGCTTGCCGGGTGTCACATGAAGCTCCTTCGCGCCACACTCCACAAGGTTTACACGACCCTGCTGCGCGCGCTCTGCGCTATCCACAACCACAAACTTCACAGGCTCAATATCGTTCAAGCGCTTCTGATAGAATGACGCTGCGACACTCGAGCCATAGATGACGGGGGTGAACAACTCCGCGATGCGATTATCGGCAAATATTTTGAGTATTACCTCCCAGCCGACACCGTTGATGTCGCCCTGTGTAATACCTATCTTTAGTCTTTTGCTCATAGTTTCATTTGTTTCAACCTACAAATATACAAAAACATGCGCAAAATACAATAGGCTACAGCGTTATTTTTACCAAATGGCAATAATTATTGGCATTATTGCAAAAAAATCATAACTTTGTAGATTATTAGACTCTTGTGATTATGTTTAATATCGACACGATACTATCCATCAGCTCCGATGCGGAGTTCGAGGCGTGCGCGCTTGAACTATTTCGCTATCAGAGTGAGCACTGCGCGCCCTACCGCCAATATGTAGAGCTTCTCGGCATCGACCCCCGCGAGGTGCAGAGCATAGAGGAGATACCCTTTATGCCCATCCGACTCTTTAAGTCGACAGACGTATACTGCGGAGAGGAGGCCCCCGAGATTATCTTTACGTCGAGCAACACAGGCTCCACAGTGGCTTCGCGCCACATGATGTCCTCGCTCGAGGCCTACCGCAAGACCTTCACCGCAGCGTTCAAGGAGTTCTATGGCGAGCCCGCCAAGTGGAGTATCTACGGACTTCTGCCCAACTACTTGGAGCGCGAGGGGTCGTCGCTGGTCTACATGGTCGACACGCTTATTAAGGAGTGTGGCTCGGGAGGCTTCTACCTCAATGATTACGAGCGCCTTATAGCCGACATAGAGGCTGACCCCAAGCCCAAGATTCTGCTTGGCGTGAGCTATGCCCTTTGGGATGTTGCAGAGCAATACGCACCCAAACTCACCAACACAATCGTCATGGAGACGGGAGGCATGAAGGGACGACGCAAGGAGCTATCGAAGAGCGAGCTGCACGCCATCCTCACCGCGGGCTTTGGCGTGGAGCGCATACACTCCGAGTATGGCATGGCAGAGCTAACATCACAGGCATACTCCGCGGGCGAGGGCATATTCCGCGCGCCCAAGTGGATGCGCATCATGGTGCGCGACGTGAACGACCCCTTCGACCACACCCCCGCGGGCGGTCGTGGCGGCATAGATATAGTCGACCTTGCCAACCTCTCGTCATGCGCCTTTATCCAGACCGAGGATATGGGACGCCTATATAGTGACGGTAGCTTCATGATTGAGGGTCGCATTGCGGGCAGCGACATCCGCGGCTGTAACCTTCTTGTACACAACCTATAATGAAATACAACAGCGACATACTACGCCAGTTGCACGAGGAGCTATACGATGTTCTTCGCGAGGTGATTCGCGTGTGCGACACCGCAGGCATACCCTACTTCATACAGGGTGGCACGGCCATAGGCGCGCACTTCTTCGAGGATATTGTGCCGTGGGACGATGATGTAGACCTCGGCATGACGCGCGACAACTACGAGCGCTTCCTCCGTGAGGCACCCGCACTCCTTGGCGAGGGCTATGTGCTTCAGGAGTTTACGACCGAGCGCGATACACCATTCTACTTCGCCAAGGTGCGCAAGCGTGGCACACGCTTCGTCGAGCGCGAGTGGGTGGGCATGTCCATCGAGGAGGGTATCTACATCGACATCTTCCCCTACGACCTTGTGCCCGACGACGAGGCGTTGCGCCGCAAGCAGCGCGCCAAGGTGGGCTTTTGGGTCAACTGCTTCATGGCAAAGAGCGTGTGGCTGTGGAGGTGGTTCGGAAGAGCAAACAACGGTGTCGTATTGCCCAAAAGTTTATTGTCGTGCTTGGCGATACGCCTTGTTACTGCGATATATAGCAAGGAGCAGATATACGCAAAACTAAAGCGCGAGCTGACACGCTATAACAACAGCGATGCGAAGTTCTACAACATCGTTCGCATGCCCAAGGACATGATTGCTGTGGCGGCAATAAACTCTCCCGAGCGCCGAATGTTTGGCGCTATTGAGGTCACCGCGCCAAGCGACCTCGAAACATACCTGCGCAGCCACTATGGCGATATACAGAAGTGGCTGCCCGAGGATAAGCGCCTAAACCATGCGCCCGAGATATTGAGTTTCGGACATAGAGTGCAGACCACCGAGTCGGAGCGCATATCTGTTGTCATGCCACTCTACAACAAGGAGGCGGAGGTTGAGCGCGCCCTACGCTCGGTTATCGAGCAGAGCCTCGCCCCCCGCGAGGTTATCGTTGTGGATGACGGCTCTACGGATGGGTCGAGCGCCATTGTCGAGCGCATCATCGCCGAACACCCCGAAGCGGGCATACGCCTTATCACACAGCCTAATGGTGGCGTTAGCGCCGCCCGCAACCGCGGTATTGCGGAGGCCACGGGTGACTATATAGCCCTCCTCGATGCCGATGATATGTGGCTTACGGGCTACATCGCCGAGGTGTGCCGACTTATGGAGTACTACCCCGAGGCAGATGCCTACTCTACGGCTTTCGACATCGTTAGTGGCACAAGGCGCGTCGCGGCGAGCACCCCCACCACAGAGGGATATATCAACATCGCCGAGGAGGCACTACAACGCCGCTACCCCATCATACCATCTACCGCCACACTGCGCCGCGAGGCTGTGCTTCGCGCGGGAGGTTTTCCAAAGGGCATGCGCATAGGCGAGGACCAATGGCTGTGGACAAAGATGCTTCTCAATGGCGCGAAGTTCTGCTTCTCGCCCATGTCGCTTGTGCGCTACTGGCGCACCGCGAGCAACCGCTCAGCATCTATCTACCGCGCGGAGCAGAGCACCCACACGCTCGAGGAGCTTTACACCCCCAATGGCGATGCTGTGGTTAACGAGTATATCGCCCGCATAGCCATCGGCAAGGCCATCACACAGAGCGTGCGCGGAGGCACCGACGATGCCCGCCACGCCGCAGAGACGTTTGCCTACACCACACGCTCACGCCGCCAGCTGCGCCGCCTACGCCTCCTCAACGCCCTCCCTCCACAACTCCGCCCCCTGGCAGATGGTCTCTACTCGCTCCTTGCTTGGACAATCTCGCGCAAGGGT
>JAGBTW010000071.1 GCA_017631135.1 Alistipes sp. | reverse complement strand
GGCAAAGGGTGGTAAGCAGCAACAGCGTCACCACGCAGCAAAGCAGGCGCAGTAATAACTTGTTAATAACTAAAGTATAGATAATGAAGAAATTGTTTTGTGCCATCTTCTCGATGGCCATCATATTGAGCTCGTGCAGCGAGAATAGCGGTGCAAACACCTCTATCTCGGGTCGTTTCGTTGGTAATAATGTAGACTCTGTATTCTTGGAGCGCATATCGGATAAGTTTGACAAGGCGGAGCGCATGGCTGCCGCGGCACTCAAAGATAACGGTGCGTTTAGCTTCGAGTTCGACATCGCCGATGGCGAGTCGCCACGCTTCTATCGTCTGACATTCTCGGACAATAGCCGCCCCGTGACGCTTGTCGTAGCGCCAGGTGACAACATCAAGCTCGAGTCGGCGGGTAACATCTTCCGCAACTACATTGTCGAGGGCTCTGCGGAGTCGGCTCTCATCGCCGAGTTCAGCCACGACTACTTTGCTGCGGCAGACGAGTTGGCAAACATTGCCGAGAACATGCTTCGCGAGTCGGGTAGCAACAAAAGCTTGGAGCGTCGTGCCTACGACTTGGCAAGCCAGGCTATGCTTGCGCAGGTGCGCTTTGTTGGCTCTCACCAGTCTAACCTCGCCTCGTTGTACGCCCTGCGTCACAGAGTAGCCGAGCAGTATATCCCACAGCTCGACGGTCAGGGCATCAACCTTGTGCACTACCGCTCTGTGGCAAATGGCATTAAAGAGGCATATCCCACATCGCCATATATCGCAATTCTTGAGCGTAACATCGAGGAGAGCGAGGCTTTCCAGCGTCTTGCGGAGGAGGTAGCAGTTGTTAAGTATCCCGACTTGGAGCTTACGGACATCTATGGCAATAAGCACAAGCTCTCGGAGACGGAGGGTAAAGTTGTGTTGCTCTACTTCTGGTCGGCGCTAAACGCAAAGTGTAACAACCTTAATGCCGATTTGAAGCCTCTCTACGATAAGTATCACGACAAGGGCTTCGAGGTATACCATGTGTCGGTGGATAGCGACAAGAGCGTGTGGATTGAGGCAACAACAGCGCAGAAGCTGCCATGGCCTACGCTCTATACGGCGGGCGATTTGCGCGTTGTGGAGATGTACAACGTCGAGAAGATACCCACAACATACATCATTGACCGCAAGGGCGATATAGCAGTGGTTAAGGAGGATATAAAGAGCATAGAGCGCGAGGTTAAGCGTCTGTTGTAGAACATTGCTACTGTTGTAAGATGATATATTTCGTGTCGGACATACACCTTGGTTGTGGCACTAAAGAGCAGCAAGAGCGCACCGAGCGTGCCTTTTGCCGTTGGTTAGATGCTATAGCTGTGGATGCCGAGAGGCTATACTTGCTTGGCGATGTATTCGACTTTTGGTTTGAGTATCACACCGTTGCACCCCAGGGATTTGTGAGAACCCTTGCGCGTCTTGCCGAGCTTGCAGATAGGGGCGTAGAGGTGGTGCTCTATACGGGAAATCACGATATGTGGTGCCTCGACTATCTTAAGCGCGAGTGCGGCATAAGAATAGAGTATGCTCCCAAGGTTGAGACTATTGCGGGATGCAGTGTGCACCTTGCGCATGGTGACAACATGAACATTAAGGGCGAGCCCATGCTCAAACTTATGAATGGGCTCTTCCGCTCGGAGGTTACACGCTGGCTGTTCCGCTGGCTTGTGCACCCTGACATCGCCGCCATGTTGGGTCGTTGCTTTAGTGGCAAGTCGCGCAAGTCGCACGGCAGTGAACTCCCGCCATTGAGTGTGCTCGACCCCCTTGTGGAGTATGCTGTGGAGCATAGCGCACAGAATAGTGGCGTAAAGAGATATATCTTCGGTCACACACACCTCCCACACAAAAGAGAGTGTGGTGATGTTGAGGTGCTGTTTTTGAGCGACTGGTCGCGCGATGAGGCTACATACGCTGTGATGGATAGCCATGGAGTAGAACTAAAGAGATTTGAAATAGATGAAACAATATCTTGACCTATTAGATAAGATATGCCGCGAGGGTGTTGTGCGCGGTGACCGCACAGGCACAGGCACAAAGGGCATCTTCGGCTACCAAATGCGCTTCGACTTGAGCGAGGGCTTCCCTTTGCTCACCACAAAGCGCGTATTTTTGAAGGGCGTCATCCACGAGCTGTTGTGGTTTTTGAAGGGTGATACCAACATCAAGTATTTGGTCGATAATGGTGTACACATCTGGGATAGCGATGCCTTTCGTTACTACAACGAACTATGTGTTAAGCATGGCGTCTTGCCCGTAGATATGGATACATTCCTCGGTGCGCTGGGCGTAGACTCTCCCATCGAGGGTTACAAGTTTGGCGACCTGAACCATGTATATGGCTATCAGTGGCGCAGCTGGCCCAAGGCAAATGGCGAGACCATAGACCAAATAAAGGAGGTCATCGAGACGATAAAGCGCAACCCCACGTCGCGCCGCATGATTGTCTCTGCATGGAATGTTGCCGATGTGGGCAGCATGGCACTGCCACCATGCCACACCATGTTCCAGTTCTTCGTTGCCGAGGGTAAACTCTCGTGTCAGCTCTATCAGCGCAGTGGCGATGTCTTTTTGGGCGTGCCATTCAATATCGCCTCGTATGCGCTCCTTACGATGATGATTGCCAAGGAGTGTGACCTCGAGGTGGGTGAGTTCATCCACACGCTTGGCGATGCGCACCTCTATCTTAACCACTTGGAGCAGGCGCATGAGCAGCTCTCGCGCGACACACGCGCGTTGCCCCGCATGGTCATCGCAGAGCGTGACTCAATATTTGACTATACCTACGACGACTTCTCGCTCGAGGGCTACGACCCCCACCCAGCGATTAAGGCGCCGTTGTCATTCTAATAACATATAGAAATATGGTAAGCATTATCGTTGCCATCGCACAGAATGGCACCATCGGAGATAAAAACGCACTGTTGTGGCATATTAAGGAGGATATGCGCTTCTTCCGCACCACAACCTCGGGTCACCCCGTGATTATGGGTCGCAAGACCTTCGAGTCGCTCGGCTCGAAGCCTCTGCCCAAGCGCACAAATATCGTTATTACGCGCGCCGATAGAGAGTTCGAGGGCGCACTTGTGGCGCACTCCCTGGAGGAGGCTATCGCCATGGCTGGTAACGATGACGAGATATTCATCATGGGTGGCGCACAGATATATGCCGAGGCGTTGAGCGTTGCCGATAGAATGTATATCACACATGTTGAGCGTGACTACGAGGGCGATACCTCATTTCCCGCAATAGACTTTTCGCAGTGGGAACTCACAGCCGTCGAGCGTCACGAGCGTGGCGAGGAGTACGACTCGCCCTTCGAGTTCCGCACTTATGATAGAGTAAAATAGCGTAGGCTTTTACAAAACAAAGGTTTGAATGATATGTCATTCAAACCTTTGTTCGTTTCGTGGTGTAGTTAAGATTAGTTATTTGCAGTATCACGCTCTTTGCCTTACTCAAAATTATTTAGCTTCGAGGTCTTGATGGTTGCCTTGCCCATGTTTGCAACTGTTACATCATCCGCAATGCCGTGGAACTCGATGATACCCTCACCAGTACTCAATATCTCCAACTTTTGGCAGTTAACATTAAGGAGCGAGTTCTCGATGCCCGATGAATTTTGTAGGATAGAGTTTGCTGTTGTAGCACCTCTCATGTAGAGGTATCCCGTGTTCAATGTAAATAGCTGCTCGGTATTTATGTTGTCCACCTTCAAGGTCATAGTGCCCGTATTGTAGATCTCGATATTTGACTCTGCGGTAATTTCATCCGAGATGATGCCCATAGTCAATGTGTTGGTGATAAGGAGTTTATTGGCACACTTGCCGTTCTCGAAGAATAGATTCATATCCGAGGTGTTAGTTATGTTTCGCAGGCTCTCAGAGGGGATTGTGACCTTGATATGGCAGTTCTGGTTGAGTGTTGACATAACCTTGTTTGGGGCATCATTATCGCAAGCGATGGCGAGAGACTCGTCTCTGAAATCAAATTTTAGATAGGGGAATACGCTTGCTGGTGCTGCAATGCTAATAATGTCGCTATCCTCGGCAGTAACTATAACCGTGGTAGGTAGGGTAGAGATAAGCTCTTTAAGCTCCGAGTGGCGTAGCTCCGTTTCTGTATATTCGATGGTGCTTTTATCTTCATCGCTTATGATTACCACCTTCTGTGCCTGTGCCGTAGCCATAAAGCAGACTGCTGACAAGACCATAAAAAATATCTTCTTCATAACTTTATACTCTTAAAACTTGTTGCTTACTCCTCTTTGTATATAATCTGCTCATAAACCGTAACCACGGAGCCGTTGGTGTCGAGACGGTAGATGCGCTTTGGGTCAGACCATACGGCAGTGACGAGGTATATTTTGCCGTTTGCCTCCTCCTCCCATACATCGGCTGTGTCGCGCTCCGCTTTGAAGGCCTCGATAAACTCCTTGGCCAAGGCCTTGTCGTCTATCACCGTAAGCTCCGTTACGCGCTTTATAATTTCACCAGTCTCGCGGTCACGTTTAACTGCTACGCGCAGCCCCTGACCATACTTGTTGCTCTGCATATCGCGCTTTAGGAGTGCCTCTATCCTCTCCTGTGCGCTACACTCTGCGGCGGCTGCCACAAGGAGTGCAACAATAAAAATTAATCGTTTCATCTTGTTAATCGTTTTATTTACAGCGCTGTATTGTTACTAAAAATTGGTGTCTGCCCATGCTATAAGCTCGTTCGCCTCAAGCTCTATGGCCTCGGCGCGAGCAAAGAGCTCCTCGATATCATCCTCGATAACCTCTATGTCGTCGTAGCGTATGCCCGCCTCGACAATGTAGCTGCCCTCATATATATTATAGGTGCGCATCGCCGATTCGCTCTTGCTGTCTGGCAGTAGAACAACCATAACTGCCGCACATGCCGCTGCTGCTGTCGCTGCCGCTACCCACCACCTGCGACGAATTGTCATGCGAGGTTTGGGCTTCGCGGGTGCCGCTTTATCGGGCATGCCCTCGGCATACCAAGCAAACATCGCCTTGAGGTCGCTCCACTTGTCGGGTACATCTGCCGTAGCGAACCACTCGTATAGCTCGCGCTCCTCGGCATTCGTTGTGCGACCCTCGAGGAACTTCTCTACGAGACTCTCTATGTAGTGTAGCTTATCCATTTTTGCGGTTTTTGAATTGTTCTAATATTGCTCGACGTGCTCGGCTGAGGTTATGGTATATGGCGTCGTGGCTCATCTTCACAAGGTCGGCAATCTCCTCAACATCTAAGCCCTCGATGTGTTTCATTCGTAGTATCATCTGCTGCTT
>JAGBTW010000010.1 GCA_017631135.1 Alistipes sp. | reverse complement strand
ACCTTGCGACCGTTGTTGTGCTTTTGGGGCTGTTGCTTACCGCGCTTCTGGGTGCGCTGCTGCGGTGTGCGATAGTCGCTGCGCAGATGCGTGATTACAGACATATCCAACTGGCAATCATCACCCGCCATAGCACGCACATCGCGAACGATGGTCTCGTTGTTGGGATGGTCGTTGTTGTACTCATAGCTCTTGGCACGCATATAACGCGCGAGGTTTACCATCTCACCATCCACATTTACGCTCTTTGACTCATGCGCCACCTTATTTAAGAAGTTATGGAGGTATCTGCCATAGTGCTTGAACGTGATGCGCGACTGCGGATAGTGCAGTTTTTGGGGCATAAGCATAAGGTCTTGGCGTGAAGGTTGTGGGTAAGGCGAGTCGACATCCAACCTAAAATCGGACATGATGAACAGATGGTCCCACAACTTATGTTTGAAATCCTCCGTATCGCGCAGCGTGGGGTTTATGTTGCCCATCACGGCAATAACGGCCTTTGCTTGGCGCGTACGTTCGTGCCTATCTTCAATCTCGAGCAACGAGTCTACCATCTCGTGGATGTGACGACCATACTCTGGAAGATAGAGTTTGCGACGAGTGAAATTATAGTTTTTTTTCATCATTACGCATGTTAATTATGATTTTTCGCGACCCCTAAATTACAGATAAAGTTCATTATCACTATCAATTAGGGTCAATTGCAGATGAGCACTTGCACAATACGTCGAAAGGCAGCATCTTTAATCGCAATTTGGTTCTACAAAGTAAATGCAAATTATTCATAAAAACAAACTATGACAAAAATTTTACTCCTTTCTCACTCCAAAAGTATGCTCAATTCACTTCGTGAGCGACTCAACTTCGAGAACTTCGCCACCACCGAGGCTGACAATCTCCCAAGTGCCACAGAGCTATGCCGCACCGGGCACTTCGACATTGCCATCGTGGATGGCGATTTCTCGGCCGAGGAGATGGGGCTTCCCACAATTGTACTTTCGCGCACGCCCAACATAGACTCCGCCATTGCTGCTCTGCGCCATGGCGCTATCGACTACCTCACGCCACCCTTCGACATGAATCGTCTGTTGGATACCCTGCGCAACATCACCAACGACGAGGAGTGCGCCACGCACAGCGCCACACGCCGCCTCTGCAGACAGCAGCATAGAAACACGAACTGTGCCACACAACCCATCATAGGCACATCCACAGAGATAGAGCATGTGCGCCACATGATAAGTCGCGTAGCACCCTCCGATGCCCGCGTATTAGTGCTTGGCGAGAATGGCACAGGTAAGGAGCTTGTTGCGCGCTGGCTTCACCTAAAGAGCAACCGCGCCACAGCACCCTTCGTAGAGGTCAACTGCGCCGCTATACCCTCGGAGCTTATCGAGAGCGAGCTTTTTGGTCACGAGAAAGGTTCGTTCACCTCTGCAGTGAGGCAACGCAAGGGTAAGTTCGAGCTTGCCGATGGCGGCACGCTCTTTATGGACGAGATTGGCGACATGTCGCTCTCGGCACAGGCGAAGGTGCTGCGAGCACTGCAAGAGAATAAGATTACACGCGTGGGTGGCGACAAGGATATACCCGTCGATGTGCGCGTCGTGGCAGCAACGAATAAGGATATACGCAACGAGATACGCCTCGGGCACTTCCGCGAGGACCTATACCATCGTTTGAGTGTTATTGAGATTGATGTGCCACCGCTACGCGAACGTCAGGGCGACATAGGACTGCTTGTCGACCACTTCATAACAGAGATATGCACACGCCACGAGATAGACATCAAGCATATAGACAACGACGCCATCGACATACTCTCGCACTGCCCATGGACGGGCAACATCCGCGAACTGCACAATGTCGTGGAGCGCCTCATCATATTGAGCGATGAGCGCATCACAGCCGACTCGGTGCGGCGCTACTGCCACACCTAACAGCGTTTTAAGCGAAAAGCAATGCTTCGAGCTCTGCGGCGGTGGTGACAACGCTCTTTGCACCAGCGTCGTAGAGCTCCTCGGCAAAGCGAAAGCCCCACGCCACACCTATAGAGTCTATACCCGCAGCCGCAGCTGTGCGTATGTCGATGCCCGAGTCACCAACCATCACGGCACGATGCTTCTCAACGCCCGCCCTTTGGAGGATGTTATTTACAATCTGCGGGTCGGGCTTGAGGGGTGCACCCTCGCGATTACCCTCCACAGCCACAAAATCTACATCGCCAAAGAACTTCGCCACGAGGCGGTCCGTGCCATGCTGAAACTTATTCGATGCCACAGCCACCTCGACACCCTCGCCACGCAGACGCTGCAACAACTCGCGCATACCCTCGTAGGGCACGGTGTGGCGGTCGATGTTATCGACATAGTAGCGACGAAACTGTGTCACGCACTCCTCAACATAGGCTTCATCAGCCGCGAGCTCGGCGGGCAGGGCGCGCTCCACAAGGCGCTTGATGCCGCCACCCACCATTTGTCGGTATTCGGCATCGGTGTGCTCTGGCAAGTTGCGCGAGCGCATAACATAGCCTACCGACGCCGCAAGGTCACCTATGGTGTTTAGCAGCGTGCCATCCAAATCGAAGATTACAATATCATATTTCATAGGTGCAAAGATATGAAAAATTATTCTTATATTTGCCCTATGATTCGACTATCTCTTGTCATAGCAACATATAATCGTGCCGAGCAACTCATGGTTACGCTGGGCTCTGTTGCCATGCAGAGTGCCGAGCCATCGCTGTGGGAGTGCATCGTTGTAGACAACAACTCGGCTGATGATACTCACCAGCGCGTGGAGGCTTTCGCCAAGGAGCACAACAAACTCAATATACGCTACATATTTGAGTGCAATCAGGGATTGTCGCACGCCCGAAATGCGGGCATAGCGGCAAGTAGTGGCGACATCGTAGCCTTTATCGACGATGACGAGCGCATAGTCGAGGAGTTCATCGAGGCATATATCGAGCTCTTCGATAGCCACCCCGACGCCATGGCTGCGGGCGGCAAAATTATAGCGGAGGACCCCGCGGGGCGACCACACTGGATGTCGCGTTACACCGAGCAGCCCATAGCCAACCCCATGGACTTTGGCGGCGATGTAAGACTCTTTCCCTCGCACCGCATACCTGGTGGCGGCAACATGGCTATGCGCCGTAGGCTCTTCGACAGCGTGGGAGACTTCAACACCTCGCTCGGCCGCACAGGCAAGCGCCTACTTGGTGGCGAGGAGTGCGAGCTCTTTGAGCGCATAGCGCAGTTTGAATATAAGGTATACTATGTGCCGCGAGCGGTGATGTACCACATCATACCCGAGGAGAAGCTCACGCGCGACTACTTTGTGCGCCTTGCCACAAACATAGGCATAAGCCATCGTACGCGCGCCAACGAAAAGGGTCACACAGCGATGTTGTACGTTAGAGAGATATTGAAGTGGGTGGCGACACTGCTTCTTTGTGTTGTGCACCGCCCCGCGCAAGCACAGTACCTACTAATCATGCGTCGTTATATATCGAAAGGCATATTCACTAAAAATAATTAAAAGATAAAAGAGTTATGAAGAAATTTTTATTGGTTATGGTTGCCGTCATGTGCGTGGGCACACTCTCGGCACAGAAGTGGTCTATTGGTGGCCGCGTAGGCTCGGGTATACAGGCCGTTGGTCAGTACGAGGTAACGGGCAAGTCCTATGTTGAGGCGCGCTTTGGCGCATCGTGGAACAATCCTTTGTTCACACGCATAGCGAACAACCATGTGTCACAGCACCGCGTAATGGCTGACTTCACAGCGCTCTATAACTGGCATGTCTTGGAGTTGGACTGGACACCTGGCACGGGTCTATGGTACTTCGACGCTGGCTGCGGTGTTAACGTTGGCGGTCGTGAGCACTACGCCTATGTTGGCGCTGCGGGCATGGCACGCTTGGGCATCAAGTTCTACGATGTACCCTTAACCCTCTCTTTCGACTGGACACCCTGCTTCGGTCCTAACATCTTCTATGCTGGAGGCGGTAATGTGACAGCATTCAACGAGCTCGGCCTTGCCAACCTCGGCATCAGCTGCATGTTTAACTTTTAGGCAAGGTGCTTTTAATAGATTAGCCCTGTTATTGCAATGCAATAACAGGGCTAATTGCGTTCTATACGCGCTGGGCGTAGAAGTGAGTAGCAAGGGAATATAATGATTTTAAGGAAGTTAATGACGTTAACATCTGTTATCATATCACTAAATTCTCTAATTTCCCTAATCTCCTTAATCTATCTCTCCCACTGCCCAATTTAGCATCAGAGGGGTTGTAGATGTGGCGATGTCATAAGTACCCAATTTGTTGATAGAAGGCTGCAGATACAACGAGTACCCAATTTGTTGATAGAAGGCAGCAGATACAACGAGTACCCAATTTGTTGATAGAAGGCTGCAGATACAACGCTCGGCAAAAATCCCGACGATGGGCTGTACTTGAAGTACTGCTCATTGTCGGGACTTTTTGTTAGCGGCAGTAGATGTCTGCCTTATCTCAACAAATTCTAAATTAGAAGTTGTAGGTACATGTAAGACCAACACCCGCAAATCCTGAACCCCAGTTGTTAAGGAGGAAGATTGTAGGACGATAGTCGAGCGAAAGGGTTACGGGCTTGTTGAAGCGGATACCGAAAGCAACATCACCTGCAACACCAACGTTGAAGTACTGACGAGCCATAGCTACTGAAGCACCAACACCTGCAGAGAGGAACCACTTACCAGCGTTAGGAGTCCAATCCCACTCACAAAGATTCCAGTTGTAAGTTGCGTTTACGTCAAATACGTCGAAACCATAGAGACCAAGGTTAGCCTCGAGGTAGTTCTTGTCAGAGAAGTGACGCTCGTACTGAAGCTCTGCACCGTAACCAAGGCGCAAACCGATAGAGTTCTTGTAATCCTGTGCAAATGCTGAAGTAGCGAAAACAACAGCTACAGCCAAAAGTAAAAGTTTTTTCATAGTGTTATTAATTTTTAGTTAAAGATTAATCAAAATTCCTATTACAAAGTTAACAAATTTATTTCGGTTTCCAAATATTTTAGGTATAAAATCACACTTATAGACGAATAATTATGCATATATACCTATTATATTGGTCACTTATTTTGATGTTGTGAATGGCTCAAGCTCGATATATTTCGCGCCGTTGTTCATGTCGACAATCTTGATACATGGGGTGTACGATGTGCCATACTTGAGACTATCCCACTTGTAGTCGTACTGCGACTCAAGGAACTGACGCATAAAGTCGTGGCTGAGACCTGGCACAAGCGAAAGCATACACTCCTCGTAGCTCGCATAGTCCGCCATAGCATACTTACCATCCTTGATCTCCTGAAGGTTAGCGGTCTCCATCATAGCTACATAGCAGCACCACACATCATCACCGAAGATGCAGTCGAAGGTCACCTCGTTTGCACCTACCTCCGTGATTGTCATATCTACGCTGCCCGTACCCTCTGCCTCTGCATTTGTGCGAATCTGCACAACCTCAACACCACCGAGCAGACTATTCTCATCGCCCTCACTATAGTCCATCAGTGCTGCGATGATGAGGTAGTCAGTCGACGATGTCACGCTCATCTGAAGACCTGGCACATACTCACATATCTTGCCATTCTCCCAGTTGAAGGTGAGGGGTCCCTGAAGCATGAAACCATAGGTCACAACCCATGCACCGGGGTTTGACTGCGTCTGGTCGTAGGTGCGCTTATCCACAACCGAGCAGCGCCAATACTGATCAGACTCGGCGTTTATTCTAAACTGGAACGATGTAGCGCCTACCTCCAACACCTCGATAAGCTCCTCCGAGCCGTTGTCGTCACCCTCGGGGACAGAAGCACCCGAGAGAATGCCGTTGTAGTAGCCCTGAATGCTCTTCGACTCACCGTCCACCTCATAGGTGAGCATCATGTAGATTGCGTAGTAACCATTCACCACATCTACCGATACATAGCCATCCGTGAAGTTGTAGCCCTCGCCATCACCCTTACCTGCGGGGAAATAACCCGATGTCTCGGGGTAGATGGTATAAGGTGCATAGTTTGTTGCGAAGGTGTACTGACCATAGGGGAAGTACTGACTCATGGTCTCATCGAGGGTGTAGAAGTCCAAGATGATGCGATCGCCATTGTCGCGCACGAAGGTAACGTAGTAGTTGTATGGCTCATACCAGCGACCATCCTTGGTCTTTGTGATGACGATGTTCTCCACGCCCTCGATGTCGGGGAGCTCGAAGTCGCCGTCGCCAGTGTTATCGTCATTATTGTCGTCGTTGTTATCATCCTCGTTGCCACCAGCGCCACCAGCATTTGTCTTTACAATCAACACGTTAGACATCGCCTCGCCCGCAGCATTGCGCGCCGCCGCTACGACGTAGTATGTGGTATCGCTCTCGAGGTTCTTGACGGTGCATAGCGCGCCACCCGCAGCCACCTTTTCGCCCGTGGCGAGAATCTGCTCCGCGGTGATAACATCGCCATCAAAGAGCGTATATGCGCACTCCTCGGCATTTGTCGCTGTGACATAGATGGTTATAGAGTTTGCAGACACCTCAACCTCCGCAATCTCGATTGTTGGCAATGGCACAGATTGGTTCACGCTCTCACAACCCGCAAACGCCACTACCGCAAATAGCATTGCTGCAATAAATTTTAATAGACGTTTCATAGATAACTTATTTATTGAATACACATTTACTGAACACACATTTTATTGAACAAAGATAGTAAAAAAAATTAAAATCAACGACCTCGAATTATGTTTTTTTTTGATAGCGACAAAGTTATTGAGCGGTGTCGAGTGTAAATACCCGAGTGACTTAAGAGACATAAGAGACTTAAGGGATGCCGCGGACAGAGAGGTATATGGGGTGTAGTAAATAGTAAGAGTAGTGATGAGTAGAAGAGAGTAGTT
>JAGBTW010000070.1 GCA_017631135.1 Alistipes sp. | reverse complement strand
GCAGAGCCACTTGCAATTGACGGTGACAATGCCATTTATCTAATTGTTTACCCACAGACTTTGACTGCTGATTCGGAGCTTAAGTTTGAGGCATCTACCGAGGGTTATGCAATTGCAAAGAGCATTACTTTGCCCCAGGATATCGAGTTGATTGGTGGTGCTGTAAATACATTGAACGTAACTATTAATGCAGAGCACCTCACTGCAGAGGATGCAGGTCTTGCATTGCCTTTCGAGGATGATTTCTCATGGGTTGGTGCAACATCAACAACCGCATTTAGCAGTGTAACAAATAAATTCCCAACTCGAGATGAAGCTACAATGTATTCAGCTTGTGCTACTATTTATCCTGAAAATAACACCGCATTGAAATTTAGCTCAGGTAGCAAAGGTGGTACTTTGACTACATCTGAACTTAATCTTTCAGAGCCTTTCAGTGTAGTGGTAAATGCAAAGCACTATAGTAATACTGAAAATACATTAACTATCACTGTAGGTGAGATAACGCAGGAGGTTAAATTGACAGCTGATTATGCAGATTATATTGTTGAGTTTGAAGCAGCATCAAAAAAGGAGAAGTTGACAATTTCTTATAATAAGCGTTTCTATCTTAACGATTTGAAGATTGTTGCTGGTCACGACTATGTATTGCCTCCTGTTTTGACAGTGTCAACTGATGCAGAGAGTGTATCAAGCGGTGAAGGTGAGTTTGAGTTCACATATAGCGTAGCAAATCCTGTTGAGGGTACTAATGTGGTTATCACAGACAATGTAGATTGGATTACTACATCTGACGATTCAGGTACTGTTACCGTTACTGTTGAAGCGAATGATAAAGAGGAGACTCGTGAGGGTGTAATTACTGTTACTTATGGCGATTTGCAGAAGACCGTAACTGTTATGCAGGTTTACGGTGATGTAGAAATAAACGCTATATTCGAGCCAGGCAAAATTTCATCCGCTTGCACTAAAACAGACGACCAGAATAATAGTTGGGCGATTACAACAGACGCAACGTATTTTGGTACAACCAATGGTTATATACAGGTTGGTAGTAATAATTCTCCAGCTAGTCACTTAACTCTTGCGTCAGATATTGATGACGTGAAGACTGTTACAGTATACGCAGCGGCAAAGGCTAGTACTAGTGCAACAATTAAAGTTTATATTGGTGAAACATTGATAGGAACATCTTCTGTATTGGGTAATACAATCGGCAGTGGAGGAACTGAATTTACTGTAGAAAACACAAATAATATTAGCGGTAAACTTACAATTAAAGTTTCTCGTCCTAGCTCAGCAAAGGGTGCTTTGTATTTCAAAAAGGCAGAAGTTACCTACACAAACTGATCTTTGGGTGACGGAACGGGAGGGGAGAGTGACCCTCCCGCCGTGGACCCTGCGCCAGGGACAGGGGGTGATACAGAGGTAGAGACGCCCGAGGTAGAGGCACAGCGCGAGGCATGGTTAGAGCTGCCCGCAGTGCGCACAGACAATGCCTATCCCAACGCTGTGGAGCGCACGCTATACTATGGCGATGAGCGCAACTACACCCACTACTACGACACTTCGACATACACGTCGCTATGGGTGGCATATCCGCTCGAGAGTCGACATATGGGTTCGGAGACGCGACCAAGCAAGTGGTACTACAACCCCGAGATAGAAGAGGAGTATCAGGTGGACTTGTGCAACAGCTCCTACAATGACGGCTACAGTCGCGGACACCTTATACCCAATGGCTCGCGTGACGGCATAAAGGAGATGCAGAAGCAGACCTTCTACGTCACCAACTCCGTGCCACAGATACAGGCCCGCTTCAACGGCAGCGTGTGGAACTCGCTCGAGAATGCGCTGCAAGCGATAGCCGCAGGTGGCGAGACGCTATACATAGTGACGGGTGCAGCGTTCAACAAGGTGGGTGAGACAGAGGAGATAACCTACACCACAGCGAAGGACGACACAAAGTCTATCCCCGTAGCCAACTACTTCTACAAGGTGGCGCTAAAGGTATCGACAAACGCTGCGGGCACAATAACGAGTGCCACGACCATAGGCTTTTGGTTTGAGCACCGCGAGTATGTCGACGACAGCTACACCAACTATGCTGTGTCGGTGGACGACATAGAGGCGTGGACAGGCTTCGACTTCTTCGTCAACCTCCCCGACACCATAGAGCTCCAAGCCGAGGCGAACAACAACTGGTCGGCGTTCTCAAGCTTCTAACACTGAAAAACAAAAAATGGACTATCCGCGGATAGTCCATTTTTTTGTTGTCATTCCGAGCGTGTCGAGGAATCTCCTCGAAGCCGACAAGGAACACTACTAATTAGCCTTAAACTCCTTGCCCATAAACCAGCGGGGGAGGTTGCAGCCGATATAGTTACCCACAACGGAGTAGAGCCACGCCATAATCATCCATGGGGCGAAGTCGCCATGAAGGATAGCCACGCAGTAGTAGAACGCGTCGGCGATGCTGTGCGGAAGACCGCACATGATAAACACCGGCACGCCATACAAGAGATGTAGGTAGGTGCCGTTGCGCACGCCATAGAGCGCGAGGGTGACGATGATGCCCGTGCCGATGGAGGTGATGGCGATGCGCCACGACGATGCCTCGCGCGCAGCCATAATGCCGTCAAGCGTGGCGAGAGCCCCCTCGGTGAGGGTATAGTAGGCGATGCCCGCCATAAGCATGCAGCCCACAGCGTTGAGCACGACCATGGGGAGCAACTGCAACGACTCCTTATAGGGTAAGTAACCCGCCTTGCCCGTAAAGAGCAGAGCCCTGCTGACGCTCACCGACATAAGGCCAAAGGCGAAGAGCACAGCTCCGCCCAAGCCTCCGACATGCAGGAAGACGAGGCCGGCAATGCCGATAAGCATACCGGCAAAGACCGACATCGTAATAAACTGCCTCGCCATTACATCACAATATTGATAATCTTGCCCTTAACGACGATAATCTTCTTGGGAGCCTTGCCCTCGAGCCACTTCTGTGCGCCCTCGGTAGTCAAGATGTGTGCTACGATCTCCTCCTGTGTGAGGTCGAGAGCGTACTCCTGCTTGAAGCGGAGCTTGCCGTTAATCATCACGGGGTACTCGAATGAGTTCTCAACAAGCACAGCGGGGTTGAACGCGGGGAACGCAGCGTCGCACACCGTAGTCTCGTGACCAAGGGCGTGCCACAACTCCTCGGCAATATGGGGTGCGAAGGGTGCGATAAGAGCGGTCAAAGGCTCCAATATCTCGCGCTTCGAGCAGTCGCCAAGCTCGTTGAGGCATATCATAAACGCAGCTACAGAGGTGTTGAACGAGAAGTTCTCGATGTCCTCGCGAACCTTCTTGATGGTCTTGTGCAAGCTCTTAAGCTCCGCGGGTGTTGCCTTGTCGTCGTTGACGATGAAAGCACCCTCGCGCGAGTAGAACTTCGACCAGAAGCGACGCAAGAACTTGTGAACACCGTCGATGCCGTTAGTGTCCCAGGGCTTCGACTGCTCCAAAGGACCGAGGAACATCTCGTACATACGCAAGGTGTCAGCACCATAAGCGTCGACGATATAGTCGGGGTTAACGACATTACACATAGACTTTGACATCTTCTCGACAGCCCAACCACAGATATACTTGCCATCCTCCAACACAAACTCCGCATCGTTGAACTCGGGGCGCCAAGCACGGAAGGCATCGAGGTCGAGAACATCGTTCTTCACGATGTTAACATCTACGTGTATCTCCTGGGTCTGGTAGTCGTTCTTAAGACCGAGCGACACGAACTTATTAGTGCCCACGATGCGGTACACGAAGTTAGAGCGACCCTGGATCATACCCTGGTTAACGAGCTTCTTGAAGGGCTCGCTCTCGCATACATAGCCCAAGTCGTAGAGGAACATATTCCAGAAGCGTGAGTACATGAGGTGACCTGTAGCGTGCTCGATACCACCTACATAGAGGTCTACATTGCGCCAATAGTCGTTAGCCTCCTTGCCAACAAGACCCTCGCGGTTGTAGGGGTCCATATAGCGGAGATAGTATGCCGAAGAGCCCGCAAAGCCTGGCATCGTAGAGAGCTCATAGGGGTAGCCCTCGGCGGTGTGCCACTTCTCGACGCGTGCCAAAGGTGGCTCGCCCTCCTCGGTAGGACCGAAGTTCTCGATTGGGGGCAAGGTGAGGGGCAGCTGCTCATCCGAGAGGCGGTATGCTACATCATTCTTGTAGTAGATGGGGAAGGGCTCGCCCCAGTAGCGCTGGCGTGAGAAGATGGCGTCGCGCAAGCGGTAGTTGATGAGCTTCTTACCCAAGCCGCGGCGCTCAACCTCCTCGAACATGAAGTTGATGGCATCCTTAACATCCATGCCATTGATGATGTCCGAGTTAATCACATTACCCTCCTTGGCATCGTAAGACTCGACCTCGAGGTTACCACCCTCGACAACAGGGATAATCTCGATGCCGAAGTGGCGCGCAAAGGCGTAGTCGCGCGAGTCGTGCGCAGGAACAGCCATGATAGCGCCTGTGCCGTAGCCCGCCAAGACGTAGTCAGATATATAAATAGGTATCTCGCGACCCGAGAAGGGGTTGATAGCGTATGAGCCAGTCTTGACACCGCTCACGCGCTTGGTGTCAGCGATGCGCTCGCGCTCCGAGCGACGCTTCGTCTCGGCGATATATGCCTCGACAGCCTCGCGGTTCTCCTCGGTGGTAAGCTCCGAAACCCACTCGTGCTCGGGGGCGATGACCATGAACGTAACACCATAGATAGTGTCGGGGCGTGTGGTGAAGATCTCCAACTTGCGCTCCGAGCCCTTGACATCGAAGAATACCTGTGCACCCACAGAGCGACCTATCCAGTTGCGCTGTATCTCCTTCAACGACTCGCTCCACTCGAGCTTCTCCAAGCCGTCCAACATGCGCTGTGCGTATGCCGTAACGCGCAACAACCACTGCTTCATGCGCTTCTGCTCCACGGGGTGACCACCACGCACCGAGAGACCCTCCTTGACCTCGTCGTTAGCAAGCACAGTGCCAAGCGCAGGACACCAGTTAACCATGGTGTCGGCGCGGAATGCCAAGCGGTAGTTCTGCAACACCTGCTCGCGCTCTGCCTCGCTCATAGCCTTCCACTCCTCGGCGGTGAAGGTGAGGTGTGCGGTCTCTGCAGCGTCGATGCCCGCAGTGCCCTCTGCCTCGAAGTGCTTAACGAGCGCTGTGATGGGCTCGGCCTTCTCGGTCTTGTTGTTATACCAGTGGTCGAACATCTTGAGGAACGCCCACTGTGTCCAGTGGTAGTAGTCGGGCTCGCAGGTGCGCACCTCGCGCGACCAGTCATACGAGAAGCCAATCTTGTCGAGCTGTGAACGGTAGCGCGCGATGTTCTCCTCGGTAGTCACTGCAGGGTGCTGACCTGTCTGTATGGCGTACTGCTCCGCGGGAAGACCAAAGGCGTCGTAGCCCATGGGGTGAAGCACATTGAAGCCACACTGACGCTTATAGCGCGAGTAGATGTCCGATGCGATATAACCCAGGGGATGACCAACATGAAGACCCGCACCCGAGGGGTAGGGGAACATGTCCAATACATAGAACTTGGGACGTGAGGCATCTACATCCACTTTGTAGGTACCCTCCTCTTGCCATCTCTTCTGCCATTTAGGCTCTATGGCTCTGAAATCGTATTCCATAAATCGTTATATTTTAATTTGTTGTTATTATTTCGTTTGTCTGTTAATCTTCATCATCCATGTCGTCGCCATCGTCATAGAAGAAGCCATCCATAAGGGCATCGATGTTGCGCCTATCCTTCTTCGTGGGGCGACCCATGCCGCGCTCGCGGAACACGAAGATTGTCTCATGGGGCACGTTGAGCTTGTCGAGCTCCTCCTGTGGTGTGCAGTTGAGGCAATACATGGGCACGTTCTTGGCTGGCTGGCGGCTCGAGACAAGGTCGAGAACCTTATAGCTGTAGTGCACGCGCTCGCGACGCACCGATATCATGTCGCCTACCTTGACCTCGCGCGAGGGCTTGGCGTAGGCGTCGTTAACCAATACGCGGTTTTGGCGTATTGCATCTGCGGCATCGCTGCGCGTCTTAAACACACGCACAGCCCATAGATACTTATCTAATCTTATTACGTCACTCATTCTCCGTTGTTGTTGCTTTGGTTGGTTGTTTGCTGTCGCGCAGGTCGTTGGTGCGACTAACGCCGAGTATCAGTGCAAAGGCAAAGGCTGTGATAATCAGCGACGAGCCTCCGCGCGATATGAGCGGCAGGTTTTGTCCCGTCTCGGGAAGTATGTTCACTTGCACGAGTATGTGTAGCAGCGCCTGACATGTTATGAGCAGTCCCAGACCCGCAGTGATAAGCGTGGGGAATGCCTTGGTGCATCGCTTGCATATCTCTATAGCGCGGAATGTTATCCACAGGTATAGAAGCATGAGTATTATGGCTGCCACAAGACCATACTCCGAGGTGAAGAACGAGTAGGCGTAGTCACTCTCGGGGTGTATGATGGCTGCGCGCGAGGCGCTATGTCCCGCGCCCTTGCCAAAGAGTCCTCCCTCGTGTATCGCAATCATGGCGCGCTCGGTATCCGAGAACTCATAGACGGCATTGTGTCTGCCATCCGAGATCCAAGTGTTTGCCCACTGCGAGAAGCGCCCTCCAGCCGTGTCGCCACGACCTACGTCGGCAACAGCCATGGCGGTGATGCCAAGGACACCCACGGCGCTTGTTACGACAAGGAACTTGATAATCTCGCGCATGGATACACGCCCAATGAAGAGCATGAGCACCGAGGCGGCGAAGATGATGACTGCCGAGGAGGTGTGCGCAGGGAGGATGACGCCACAAGCCAGGATTATAGGTCCTATGAGTGGCAGGGTGTTCTCCTTGAGTATGCGCTTCTGCTTTGGGTCGTTGATGCGCCACGACGTGGGTAGTATGTTTATCTTGTCGATGTCGTGCTGGCGCGTCTCCATGCGTCGTGCAAGCATGAGTATCGTAAAGACCTTGAGCGCCTCTGAGGGCTGGAACTGGAATGGACCAATGGGTATCCAGCGCGCCGCGCCATTTGTTGTGCTACCGATGAAGTAGGTGGCGACGGTAAGTGCCACGAAGAAGTAGAAGGCTGCGGGCGTTAGAAAGCGTATTACGGTGTAGTTTATCTTGTGGAAGACAACAACGATGATCGTAGCGATGACCACCAACATAATCTGCTGACGCAGTGAGTCGGCAGTGGAGAGGTCCGATGTGATGTCGTATGCCATCTTTGCTGTTGAGGAGTAGACGACAAGTATCGATATGACGATGAGCACTGCGAATATTATCCACAGCGTGCGGTCACCCTCGAAGAAGCGACTACGACCCTCGAGAAGCTCACTCGGGCTTATGTTATGCTCTTTATTACTCTTTGCAGCCATCTATAATGCTCTACTTTAATACATTCTCCTTTACCCACTCCTTGAACAAGCGTCCGCGCTCCTCGTAGTTACGGAAGAGGTCGAAGCTTGCACATGCGGGCGATAGCAATACGGTGTCACCCTCCGAGGCTATCTCCTTTGCTGCAGCCATTGCCTCCTCGAAGGTGTGGCAGTCGCGTATTGTGGGCACTACGCCCTGGAACTCGCGCACAAGTTTTGCGTTGTCCACACCCATGCAGATGAGCGCCTTTACCTTGCGGCGTGCAAACTCCTTGATGGGGGTGTAGTCGTTGCCCTTGTCTGTGCCTCCAGCTATCCACACCGTTGGGCGCTTCATGCTCTCGAGTGCATACCACACCGAGTCTACGTTTGTTGCCTTCGAGTCGTTGACCCACTGTATGTCGTTCTTTGTGCCTGCGGGCTCGAGGCGGTGCTCAACGGGCGAGAAGTCGTATATTGAGCGCTTGATGCTCTTGGGTTCGATGCCCGCAGCGAGTGTCGCGAGGGCTGCCGACATGGCGTTGTAGATGTTGTGCATGCCCTCAATCTGCATCTTGCGTGTGTCGATGGTCACCGACTTCTTGCCTACGGTAGCGGTGAAGGTGTGACCCTCGAGTATAGCATCACCATCGCCACTGGCAATGGCTGTGTTGATGGCAAAGGGGAGCTGGCGTGCGCGCAACGAGTCATCCATCTCGGCGAGCATGTTGTTTGTTTGGTCGTCGTCAGCCGAGTAGATGAAGTAGTCCGAAGCACCCTGATTTTGCGTGATGCGCATCTTCGAGCGAGCGTAGTTCTCCAATTTATAGTCGTAGCGGTCGAGGTGGTCGGGCGTGATGTTGGTCAATACACCGATGTCGGCCTTGAATTTATAGCATCCGTCGAGCTGGAACGAGCTGAGCTCCAAGACGTGCCAGAAGTACTTGTCCGTAGCTACGGAGTAGGCGAAGCTCTCGCCGATGTTACCGCCCAAAGAGACCTTGCGACCCGCATCGCTCATGATTTTGAAGATGAGCGACGTGGTTGTAGTCTTGCCGTTTGAGCCTGTGATGCAGATTGTCTTTGCCACACCCTTGTAGCGTCCTGCGAACTCAATCTCCGAGATTACGGGTATGCCGCGCTCGCGAATCTTTACGACCATGGGTGCTGTGTCGGGGATGCCGGGCGACTTAATCACCTCGTTGGCATCGAGGATGCGCTCCTCGGTGTGCTGTCCCTCTTCGTACTCCACGCCCCACTCATCGAGGCGCTCACGGAACTTCGGAGCTATCTTACCCATGTCCGAGAGAAAGACATTAAAACCCTTCTTCTTGGCGAGGATAGCGGAGCCGTAGCCCGAAATACCACCACCCAAAACTACTATTTTACGTTTCATATATTTTGCGTTTACTGAATTTTTAATGTTACGAGCGTGAGGGCTGCCAAGAGGAGTGACATGATGAAGAAGCGCATCATAATCTTGGTCTCGAAGAGTCCCATCTTCTGGTAGTGGTGGTGAATGGGAGACATAAGAAGTATGCGTCGTCCCTCGCCATACTTACGCTTGGTATATTTGAAGTAGCCCACCTGCAGCATCACCGAGAGTGACTCGACAAGGAACACGCCGCACAGCAAAGGTAGGAGCAGCTCCTTGCGCAAGCATAGTGCAAATACGGCGAAGATACCACCAATGGTCAACGAGCCTGTGTCGCCCATGAATATCTGTGCGGGGAAGGAGTTGTACCACAAGAATCCAACCAGCGCACCTGCAAATGCTGTAGCGAAGATTAATAGCTCGCCGCTGTCGGGGATATACATGATGTTGAGGTAGTCCGAATAGATGATGTGACCCGAGAGGTATGCCAACATACCGAGCACCATGACTATGGGCACCGATACTCCCGTGAGCAGACCATCGATGCCATCGGTGAGGTTTGCACCATTCGACACCGCTGTGATTACGAATATCGCCACGACGATGTAGATCAGCCATGCGAGGGTGTCGTGACCACCTGTTATATCCTTATAGTCGAGTGCCGTATCCTTGAGGAATGGGATAGATGTCTTGGTGGTTTTTACGGGCGTGGTGCTTACCACGTTCCTCTCCTCGATTGTATCTACCACCTTGCCTGTTTGTGTATCGACAACATCGTAGCGCTTTGTCTCGAACTCCTTCTCGTAGATTACGATGTCGCTCGAGAGCCACATAGTTGTGCCGACGATGATGCCCAAGCCCACCTGACCAAAGACCTTGAAGCGACCTTTGAGACCCTCTTTGTTGTGGCGAAAGACCTTGATGTAGTCGTCGAGACCACCGATGAAGCCGAGCCATACGGTAGATATGAGCATCAGTTGGATGTAGATGTTCGACAGGTCGCCAAAGAGCAGCACGGGGATGAGCACCGCCATGATAATGATGATGCCACCCATGGTTGGTGTACCCTTCTTTTGTAGCTGACCCTCGAGTCCAAGGTCGCGAATATCCTCGCCAATCTGCTTGCGACGAAGTATGCGTATGATGTGCTTACCAAAGACAATGGCTATGAGCAGCGACACGATGACCGCCGCGCCAGCACGAAATGAGAGGTATTCACCGACACGCATACCTGGCAGGTCGGTGTGTTTATTGAGGTATGAAAAGAGTTCGTATATCATCTATGTTATGGTGTTAAATTGTCGTGTTGTGTGTTGTCTCAAATGCTTTGCGCACCTCCTCGCGGTCGTCGAAGTGGTGCTTCGTAGTGCCAATAATTTGATAGTCCTCGTGTCCCTTACCGGCGATGAGTATGATGTCGCCAGCCTTGGCAAGCATTGTGGCTGTGCGTATCGCCTCACGACGGTCGCTGATGCGCAGATAGTTCGTAGCCAACGCAACGCCCGCAACCATATCGTCGAGGATGGCCTCGGGACTCTCGGTGCGTGGGTTGTCGGAGGTGAATATCGCTGTTGTGGCATGCTCAACGGCAATCTTTGCCATCTCGGGGCGCTTGGTCTTGTCTCTGTCGCCACCACAGCCACATACCACGATAAGGCGCTGACCCTCGGTGCGTATCTCCTCGATGGTCTGCAACACATTCTCCAATGCGTCGGGTGTGTGGGCGTAGTCGACAATGGCCATCGTGCGGTCCTCGGCAGTTATGGTCTCGAAGCGACCCGCAACGGGGTGGAGCATCGATAGGGTGGTGAGTACCTCTATTGGGTCGATGCCAAGGAGCGTTGCTGCAGCATATACGGTGGTGAGGTTATAGGCGTTAAATCTGCCTGTGAACTTCACCCACACCTCCTTGCCATCGATGATGAGCTGCATGCCGTCGGGCATCATCTCAACAATCTTGGTGCGGAAGTCCGCCATCGAGCGCAACGACAGGCGATAGCTGCGTGCCTTGCAGTTCTGCAACATAACCTCGCCATTGCGGTCGTCGATGTTCACCACCGCCCATGCCTCGGGGCTCAAGTTGTCGAAGAACGACTTCTTGGCGCGTATATACTCCTTGTATGTGCCGTGGTAGTCGAGGTGGTCGTGTGTGAGGTTCGTAAAGAGCGCACCCGCGAAGTGGAGGTTCGCGATGCGGTGCTGTGCCGCAGCGTGTGACGACACCTCCATGAAGCAGTAGTCGCAACCCTCGTCGACCATCTCGCGCATCATGGCGTTGAGGCGTATGGCGTCGGGTGTGGTGTGTGTCGAGGCTATGCTGCGCTGACCTATACGGTAGATGACCGTAGATATGAGTCCCGCCTTGTAGCCCATCGCCATGAACATATCGTAGAGGAGTGTCGCTGTTGTTGTCTTGCCATTTGTGCCCGTAACACCCACAAGGCGAAGCTCCGCGGTGGGGTGGTCATAGAAGGCTGCCGCCATGGCTGCCATAGCCACATTCGTATCCTCGACAACAACGTATGCTACCGCCTCGTTAACCTCTGCGGGGAGGTGCTCACATACGACAACTACAGCACCACGCTCTATGGCCGAAGGTATGTAGTCGTGACCATCGCTCGCTGTGCCCACAACGGCAAAGAAGCAACAGCCTGCTTCAACGCGGCGTGAGTCGTACTCCAATGCCGCAATGGTGGGGTTGCCACCCACTATCTCTAACGCTCGAACATCGTCGAGCAAGTCGTGTAATCTCTTCATTTCTTTGTATCTCGTGCGAGGCTCTTACTCGCTATTTTGTTTTATGGCTTGAGTGTTAATTCTATTTTGAGGTTACTGCTCTTAAGAGGTGTGCCCGCCTCGATGCTCTGTGTGCGCACCGAGCCATAGCCGCTGTGCGAAACCTCCATGCCCACAGATTCCAACAGGTATAGCGCGTCGGAGAGTCCCATGCCTCGTACATCGGGCACCTTGCCTGTTGTGATGTCGATGCCTGTTACGGTGCTCTTGCCGTCGCTATCTATCGAGGCGCGACTATACGCCTTTTTCTCTGTGTTGTTAGAGTGTTTTGCGCTTAACTTGCGGCTCACCTCCACCACATCGCCACTATTGCCCGCCTTAATCTTCGTGGGGCTGTAGGGTGTCTCGGGCTTCTCTATATGTGCATGAAGCGAGTGGTCGTTGGCGTAGATATATCCCATGATGTTGTTTGCCACAGGACCAGCCATGAGGATGCCGTAGTAGGGGTCGCCACCAAACATCTTCTGCTTGCACACACCCACCAAGACGGTGTACTTGGGCTTATCGGCGGGCATGGTACAGATGATAGAGCCATAGTACATCTCATCTTTGGCATTGAGTCCATTCTCCATAGCCTTGTGGTCAAGTGTTCCGTGCGTCGTGAATGTTGACCACATCTGTGCAGTACCTGTCTTGCAACCAAAGGTTGTGGGAAGCGAGTTAAACTTGCCCGATGTGCGCTTTGAGGCAGCAACAAGACAACTGTCAAGGAGTCGCAGCGTGCGCTTCGAGCACATCTGGGGTATGAGTGTCACCGTTGGCATGCGCTCTATAACCTCGCCATCGCGCTCTATGCGGTCAACAAGGCGGGGTGCAACCATGCGACCCTCGTTAGCCACGCCATTGAAGAAGGTTATCATGTGTATGGGCGGCATATCTATCTCGTAACCGTATGCCAAGCGTGGTAGACGTGTCGAGGTACTACCGTTGACGTTCCACTCGGGAGTGCCAGCCATTAACATTTTAGCGCGCTCCTCGCCATACGCCTCCATGCCAACATAGTCGTTGAAGCGCAGACCCGCCAAGAAGTTGGTATACTCCGAGGGCTTATCCTTGAAGCGCTCGTACACAGCCTTGGCAAAGTATACGTTCGAGGAGTGTGCAAAGGCATCTACGAGTGTCACGCGACCATCGGGCGTACCTTCGCCCGCGTCGTGCGTATCCTGAACCCAGGCGTTGCCAATCTTGACGCTGCGACCAGGGCGCGAGTGCTCGGTGTCGACCTTCGTGTCGAGGTTGTAGCCTCCAATCTCGAGCAGTGCCATCGCCGTTGCGAGCTTCATTGTCGAACCGGGCATCATTCTGCTGCGCAGAGCGTGGTTCTCCACACGCTCGCTATACTCCACACCGCGCTCTGCACCCGAGCCGAGGTTCACCATCGCAAGGATGTTGCCCGTCTCGACCTCCATGACTATGGCGACACCAAACGAGGCGTTCTGCTGGCGGAGTACCTCCTTAAGTGCCTCGTCAGCTGCACGCTGTATGCCCGCATCGATGGTGGTGATGATGTTGCAACCATCCTCGGGAAGTCTATTGTCGGGGTCCTCGATGCGTGTCCAGAAGCCGTGGGCAATCCACTGCTCCTTTGTTTTACCCTTACTGCCTTGAAGCTGCTTGTTGTAGAAGTACTCGATGCCCTTGCCCTTAATCTCCTTCTTGTTCTCGTCGCGCAACGAAGTGTGGCGACCTATGACCTGGCGCGCCAAGTCACCCAAGGGATAGAGGCGCTTCTCCTCGGAGCGTGCATAGTAGACATAGCCGAGGTTGCCATTGAGGATGGGGTAGTTGCGCAGTGTGTTCCACTCGTCGATGGTCACAAGGCGCGGAAAGAGCTTGTAGGAGCGGTTGCGACCAATGGAGCGCTGCTCGTGAAGTATCTTACGGTAGCCCTCCTCGGTGATATGCTTGTAGCCATGTGTCTCGGCATCCTCTGATGTGAAGTGCAGGGCCAAGAGCTTCGATAGCGAATCGGCATTTTTGCGATATGTGTCGTCTGCCGCCTTGCGAATACCCTCCGAGGCGAAGTCCATCTCAACATTGTAGCGTAGGCTCGATATTGCCAAGGGCTCGCCATCGTGCGTAAGGATAGCGCCGCGGTGCGCATCAATCTCCTTGGTGCGGAATACATCCTCAACCAATATGTTGGCGTTGTGCCTTACGGCGGGGCTTACCAACTGCACCCACAGGATGCGTAGCGTTATAAGTACACCCACAAGCATGAGTGCAATGTAGAGGTATCGCACTCGTGACACTACATCGCGTTTGTGTACATGTGCGGTACTCCTTTTTTTGCTGTTATCTCCTCGTTTTGTACTCATAATATCTCTATCTCTCAATTAGTCGACTCTTTTTCGATAGGTCGACAAGCTCGATATTGTGCTCCTTAAGGCGTGTTGTGATGGCACTCTTTGACGAGAGACCATAGCGCTGCTCCTCCTTGACTACCGAACGCTCGTGGAGCATGGTTGCGAGGCGCTCCTTGCGACGATACTCATGTCCCGTGTTCAGGGATAGGAACGTGAGGAAGATACTTAAGAAACACATCACGGCAATGGCGATGAAGTAGCGGTAGTAGGGCACAGTGCCATCGGTGAGCAACGAGCCAGTGAAGATATGCTGCAAGAGGCTCTTGTCGCGCTTGACGGCTGCGTGTTCCTCGTTCAACTCATCATCTTCCTCCTCTACGATTGGCTCGTTGTAGATGTTATCGACCTCCTCAATCTCGTCGTCATCGCTCTTGAGTATCACAACCTCGCGGTTTATGCGGCTTCGCATGGTGCGATGTTGTTGCGTTGTCGTGGGATCCTCCTCGTATATTGTCTCTTGGTGCTTTGTCATGGCAGATGTCGTTTTGGGTGGAGACTAAATCTTCTCGGCTACGCGCAACTTGGCACTGCGTGAGCGTGGGTTGAGCGCTATCTCCTCGTCGTTGGGTATGACCGCCTTGCGCGTGATGACCTTGAGGGGTGTTGTGGCGCGACCAAAGAAGTCTTTTTCTATGCGACCCTCGGTGTTGCCACTGCGCATGAAGTTTTTCACTATGCGGTCCTCGAGCGAGTGGTACGACATGACCACCAGGCGACCCTCGGGAGCAAGGAGCTTGAGGCTCTGCTCGAGAGCCATCTTGAGCGCCTCAATCTCGCCATTAAGCTCGATGCGTAGCGCCTGGAAGAGCTTGGTGAGGAACTTCGCCTCATCCTTTGGTGGTGTGCAGGGCTTCACCGCCTCGACAAGTTCCGCAGTGGTTGTTATGGGCTTGATGGCGCGAGCACGCTCTATGCAGTTTGCTATCTTCCACGTTGTGTCCAACTCGCCATACTCGGCAAAGATGCGACTTAAGGCATCATTTGTGTAGGTGTTCACAATGTCGGCAGCGGTGCGACCACCACGGGTGTTCATGCGCATATCCAGGAGCGCCTCGCCACGGAACGAGAAGCCGCGGTGCTTGGCGTCGAAGTGGTGTGACGACACGCCGAGGTCGGCAAGGATGCCATCGACATGCTCCACGCCACGCAGGCGCATAGCGCCACGCACGAAGCGGAAGTTGGATGCCACGAAGGTGTGGCGCTCGTCGTCGGGTGCGTTTGCCGCAGCGTCGGGGTCCTGGTCGAGCGAGTAGAGGTGACCGTTGGGGCCAAGGTGTTTGAGTATCTCGCGGGTGTGTCCTCCGCCACCCATCGTAAGGTCGATGTAGATGCCGTCGGGCTTGATTGCGAGGTGCTCGATACACTCCTCGAGCATGACTGGTATGTGGTATGTTTCGGCTGCCATTTTGTATCGCTTTTTACATAGTAAAAAATAACGGCACGAAGATAGTAAAAAATCATTAATCTGCCTAATTTGAACGGAGTAAAAATTATGAGAACTGTGAATATGGAGAGTGTGGCTATGATAAGGGAGTTGTCTAAAGCAATATGTCTCGGTCGGGCAACGCGCTGGTCTGTCCCTATTTATGCCTTTGATGGTGCTCGCTGTCCGCGTCTTATGCGTGAGGTATGGCGTCTGCGCGAGGCGTCGTATAGGGATGTGGGTGTGGAGCTACGAGGCGATGTCGAGGGTAGTCTTGCCGATGTTGATGGGTCGTGTCGTCAGCTTATAGTGTGGGATGATGCGAAGTCTAAAATTGTGGGTGGCTATCGCTATGCTGTTGGCGGGGCGAGGGGTGTTCAATCTCTGTCGATGAGTCGCTATTTCGAGCTGTCAAGAGGCTTTATTAATAACATCTTGCCGCACTCGTTGGAGCTTGGTAGGTCGTTCGTGTCGCCTGACTATCAGTGTGGTTCAGGCAGAGAGACGATATATGCTCTCGATGCGCTGTGGGAGGGACTCGGCAGGGTGGTCGTTGCCTCGGATGTGCGCTATCTCTTTGGGCGTGTGACGCTCTATCCCTCTTTGTCGACGCTTGCGCGCGAGTTGCTTGTGGGCTTTATGCGTTATATATTTCCGTCGCGCGAACGATTGGTGCGAGCACATGCTCCGTTGGATGTGGGTTTGAGTCGCTATCGATGTCGTCAAATATTTGTGGGTGAGACGCTTGCGGAGAACTATCGCATCCTTGTGTCGCGAATGAGAGATTTGCAGTGCGCAATACCGCCAATCATCTCTTCGTATATGCGCCTATCGCCCTCGATGCAGACCTTTGATGCCTATGAAAATAGCGACTTGGGAGACGTGGCAGAGGTTGCAATAATGCTTACGGTGGATGATTTTTACCCAGAGATAAAAAGAAGATATTTATCTTGTTGTGGTGGAGAGGATTTCAATTCGGCTACAATATAAACATTATGGGGTGACTTTAACAAAAGTCACCCCATAATGTTTATTTACAGATATGTATCTTATTATGAGTAGTTCTCAACAACAGCCTCAAGGTGCTGTTTCCAGATAAGTGCTGCGCCGCCCAAAATAGCTACATTCTTATCCTGGATGCCGCTCATCATAAGCTTAACCTTACCCTTGAAAACACCAAGCTGGTTCTCCTCCATATGCTTGTATGTTGGGCGCATGATGTAGTCGCCAGCATTTGCCAAACCACCAAAGAGGATGATTGCCTCGGGTGATGTTACGGCGGTGAGGTCGGCGAGTGCCAAGCCGAGTACCTTGCCTGTGCGCTCGAATGCCTCGAGGGCGATGGGGTCATTCTTTGCTGCAGCGTCAGAGAGCATCTTTGCCTCGAACTTCTCGTAAGGTATAGAGCGCAACTCGCTCTCGCATGTCATAGATGCCATGAGGTCGAAGGCTGTGCGCTTGATGCCTGTAGCCGAAACGTATGCCTCGAGACAGCCTCTGCGACCGCAACCACACTGACGACCAGTCTCGCGTGAGTCAACAGCGATGTGGCCATACTCACCAGCGAAGCCGTCGTGACCATATACCATCTCGCCATTGCAAACGATGCCCGAGCCGAGACCTGTGCCAAGTGTAATCATTGCAAAGTCCTTCATGCCGCGCGCGTTGCCGAATACCATCTCGCCAATAGCTGCAGCGTTAGCATCGTTGGTAATCATAACTTTAGCGCCATTCATCAAGCGACCGAGGTCGTCAACAAAGTTGAAGATGCGAATTGAGTCGGGACGTGGGTCCTGGGGGTCCTCGAACTTCCAGAGGTTGGCGGGAGTCTCGATGCGTCCAGAGTGGATATTTGCGTTGGGTGCACCCACGCCGATGCCGATAAGGTCGCACTGGGGCTGTGAAGCGATAAGCTCCTTCATTGCCGCTGCGAGAGCCTCGATATATGGTTTGTAGTCGTCGTAGTATTTGTATTTGTCGGTCGAAATCTTACCCTCGGCAAATACATTGCCATCCTCATCCACAAGACCAAAGGCAGTATTGGTGCCACCAATATCAATGCCCATTGCATATTTTTTTGTCATCCTTATTGTGTGTTAGAAAATTTTATTGGTCAAAGTTACCAAATTTATTTTAATTTATGCAAAAATTTTACTATTTTTGACGCATAATAATAAAATGTAGCACTGTAACAAGGTGTCTACGGACTATATAATAATAGAACACATCTTAATTAAGTGAAGATATGATGCGCACCAATGATGAGATTTTAGGGCAATTCGAGGCGGCATTGAGCCAGATGCAGACTCCCGAGGAGCCAGAGTTGTTGTATGCTCCAATTATATACTCCATGGCGGGTGGTGGTAAGCGCCTGCGCCCCGTGCTGTTGCTCATTGCAAACGAGGCCTTTGGCGGTAACATAGATAAGGCTATGCCCGCAGCATTGGCTGTGGAGGTGTTTCACAACTTTACACTCCTTCACGATGACATCATGGACAACGCCGATGTGCGTCGTGGCAAGCCCTCGGTATTTGCAAAGTGGGGTGAGAATGTAGCCATCCTTTCGGGCGATGCGATGCTTATCACTGCCTACAAGATGCTTACGGCGCTCGATGCCGAGCGTCTGCCTCGCGTGTTGCACATCTTCAACGACATGGCACTTGAGGTGTGCGAGGGTCAGCAGTACGACATGGACTTCGAGAGCATGACCGTTGTGACCGTTGAGGACTACATTCAGATGATTGAGCGTAAGACCTCGGCACTACTTTCGGGCTCGGCAATGATTGGTGCTACGCTTGCAGGTGCTTCGGACGACGACATTAAGAAGCTATACCGCTTTGCTACGGAGCTCGGTCTTGCCTTCCAGCTTCAGGATGATGTCCTCGATAGCTTTGGCGACGAGGCGTTAGGCAAGAAGATTGGTGGCGACATCCTCGAGGGTAAGCAGACCTACCTCATGGTGCAGGCTATGAATCGCGCATCGGAGGTCGAGCGTGAGGTGTTGCGCACGACGCACAAGAACGAGGCGTTGAGCGATGCGGAGAAGATTGCAACAATCAAGGCTCTCTACGAGAAGTTGGATGTTAAGCGCGCTGCCGAGCAGCAGATAGAGCTGCGCTTCGAGCGTGCCCTTGCGGTGTTGAACACACTCTCTATCGCTGGCGAGCGCACAGTGCGTCTACAGGAATTTGCGCGTAACTTGATGGGAAGAAAGAAGTAAAACGATTATGATTAGAAGAAAAGATATAGAGATTATGGCCCCTGTGGGGTCGTATGAGTCACTTAATGCGGCGATAAATGCGGGTGCCGACTCGGTCTATTTCGGTGTTGAGCAGCTCAATATGCGTGCTGCATCGAGTGTGAACTTTACGCTTGACGACCTTGCAGAGATTGTACGCACGGCACACGCTGCGGGTGTCAAGACCTACCTCACGGTGAATATCGTAATCTACGACACCGAGATGGAGGTTATGCGTCGCATCATCGACAAAGCAAAGGCCGAGGGTATAGATGCCATCATCGCCACCGACCTCGCTGCAATACTCTATGCTCGCGAGGTGGGCATGGAGGTGCACATCTCAACCCAGAGCAACATTTCGAACATCGAGGCTGTGAAGTTCTTCTCGCAGTGGGCAGATGTAGTGGTGTTGGCACGCGAGTTGTCGTTGGAGCAGATTGCATATATCTCGAAGCAGATAGAGGAGCAGCACATCTGCGGTCCTACGGGTGAGCTTGTCAAGATTGAGATGTTCGCACATGGCGCCATGTGCATGTCTATGTCGGGCAAGTGCTACCTCTCGGAGCATGAGTCGCACAACTCGGCAAACCGTGGTGCTTGTCGCCAGATATGTCGTCGTAAGTACACCATCACCGACAAGGATAGCGGTCAGCAGCTCGATATCGATGGTCAGTATGTGCTCTCGCCCAAGGACTTGTGTACGGTGGACTTCCTTGACACGTTCATCGAGGCGGGTGTGCGCGTATTGAAGATTGAGGGTCGTGCGCGCGGTGGCGAGTATGTTAAGCGCGTTGTTGAGAGCTACGACGAGGCTCTCAAACTTATGGAGGCTGGCGAGTATGCGCCCGAGAGCGTTGCGCCCATCAAGGAGAAGCTCCGCACCGTCTTTAACCGCGACTTCTGGGGTGGTTACTATGCAGCCAAGACCATGGTCGAGCACAGCGAGCGCTATGGCTCGTCGGCAACTTTGAAGAAAGTGTATATGGGTAAGGTAACTAACTACTTCAAGCGCATTGGTGTGGCAGAGGTGTTGGTTGAGGCTTGTGAGGTAGCAGAGGGCGATGCTCTCTTGTTTATGGGTGAGAAGACCGGTGTCGTGGAGCAGAAGGTCGAGGGCATAATGCTCAACGAGCAACCCACAACAAACGCAAAGCAGGGTGACTTTATCTCTTTGAAGACTGTTGAGGAGGTTCGCCGAGGTGATAAGGTCTACAAAGAGGTAGAGAGATAGAGTTTAGGGAATTTAGGGATTGTAGAGAGTTTAGTGTAATGTCCCTAAACCCATTAAAATTCTTAAACTCCTTGTGTAAAGTATGGAACAGGATAGTAAGATAGTAACAATTGAGAATACGAGTGATATTTTTGCCGATGTGCAATCCATCATTGAGCAGACGCGCAAGTATGCATACCAAGCGATAAATGTCGCTATGGTACGGCGTAATTGGCTGTTGGGAAAGCGTATTGCCGATGAGGAGCTACAGAGCACTGATAGAGCAGAGTATGGCAAGGAGGTTATTCGTAGACTTTCAGATTATCTTACACGGCAATATGGCAAGGGCTTCACAAAGAGTAATTTGTATCAGTTTGTGCAGTTCTATAAACTGTTTCCAGATATTTTCCACGCGGTGAGTGGAAAATCGCAAATATTGTCGTGGACACACTATCGCAATCTGTTGAGGATTGCGGATAAGAGTGCGCGTGATTGGTATTTGAACGAGGCAGTTAAAGAGGTGTGGAGTGCACGAACACTTGATAGAAATATCGCCTCGCAATACTATTATAGATTATTACAGTCGCAGAATAGGGCAATTGTGAAGGATGAAATGAATAATCTTACAGAGTCGTATCAATGCGATAGACTCGAGTTTATAAAGAACCCAATCGTTGCAGAGTTCTTGGGCTTGGCTCAAAATACGGATCTGTCGGAGACAAAACTCGAAACATCTATTATTACGCACATCCAAAAGTTTGTGATGGAGCTTGGTAAAGGTTATGCTTTTGTTGCGCGACAGCAACATATAAAAACCGATATGGGTGACTATTTCATCGATTTGGTTTTCTACAACTATATATTAAAGTGTTTTCTGCTGATTGACCTAAAGACCTCGAGAATAACACACCAAGATGTCGGTCAGATGGATATGTATGTTAGGATGTATGATGATCTGAAGCGTACAGAGGGTGATAACCCAACCATTGGACTCATCCTTTGCTCGGAGACAAGCGAGGATATGGCGAGGTACTCTGTGCTACATGATAATGAGCGGCTGTTTCAAGCGCGTTATTTAACATATCTTCCATCTGTTGATCAACTGAAGGAGGAGATTGAGATGCAGAAAGAGGTGTTCAGACTGCAACAAGAAGATAATAAATTGGAATAAAAGAGTAATTAATAAAATACCTAAAACTATAAAACTATGTTTAGCAAAGAGACTTATATTGGCCGTCGTGCCGAGTTGGCGCGCCGCGTAGGCAAGGGACTTATCTTGCTTCCCGCAAACCCCGAGGTGCCTAACAACTATCCTAATAACACATACTACTACCGTCAGGACTCGACGTTCCGCTACTACTTCGGTCTTGATGTGCCCTCGCTCATCGGTCTTATCGATGCAGAGTCGGGCGAGGCGATGCTATTTGGTGACGACTTCACCGTTGAGGATATCATCTGGACAGGTCCTATGCCCACAATTCGTGAGCAGGGTGCAGAGGTCGGCGTAGAGAAGACCTTCGCACGCAACGACATTCGCGACGTGTTGCGCAAGGCGATTGAGCAGAACCGCCCTGTGCACTACTTGCCTCCCTATCGTGCAGAGCTCAAGATTGAGGTTGCCGACTGGCTCGGCATTCGCCTCGGCATGCTCCACGAGCGCAAGTCTCTCGACTTGATGTTTGCTGTGGCAGAGATGCGCGAGAAGAAGTCAGCAGAGGAGATTGAGGCTTTGGAGCGTGCATTCAAGATTGGCTACCAGATGCACATGACAGCAATGAAGATGTGTCGCCCTGGTGTTGTGGAGCGCGAGATTGCTGGTCGTGTTGAGGGCATTGCAAAGTCGTATGGTCAGGGTGTGTCGTTCCCCACAATCGTGACACAGCATGGCGAGATTTTGCACAACCATAACCACGATGGTGTGTTGGAGTCGGGTCGTCTGTTGTTGGTTGATGGTGGT
>JAGBTW010000009.1 GCA_017631135.1 Alistipes sp. | reverse complement strand
GTCGCTCAACGGTCGCAAGATTATCGGCACGGTGGGTGCTCTTCAGTTTGAGGTTATCCAGTATCGCTTGGAGCACGAGTATGGCGCGAAGTGTCGCTGGGAGCCTATCTCCATCCACAAGGCTTGTTGGATAGAGTCGGAGAACGAGGCACAGCTCGCCGACTTCAAGCGCCGTAAGCACACCAACATGGCGGTAGACAAGCATGGCCGCGATGTATTCCTTGCCGACACAAGCTACGCACTGGCTATTGCACAGGAGAACTTCAAGGACATCACATTCAAGTTCACATCGGAGGTATAACCGATACCGCAAACATAGATGGCTATAGAGAGAAGAAGAGGGTTATTTGGCGCGCTTATGCTCGCTGTGTTGCTGTTCAACGTAACGGCAACCACTCTCTTCATACATAGCCACATCATCGAGGGCACGGAGGTTGTCCACTCACACCCCTACAACCCATCGGGCACGCACTCGCATACGCGCGTGCAAATCATATTACTTGATAACACCCCCATCCACGACGCCCTTATCGTGGAGAGCGTGGCATGCAACAAGCCATACTCAACCGAGATAGCGACAATTGAGGAGAGATACCATAGCCCCATAATTGAGCATATCTCGCTTCATCACTCGTTACGCGCCCCACCCGCAAAGGCCTAACACACACAACTTTTTACCCCCACCACACAAGCGTCATACCCTAAATTTTGGGGTGTGACACCACATTTTTACCGCGATTAGGCGATTGCATCGCCCCTGTCGTGTGTGTACCTTTGCAACACAAACAGAAATTAAACGTAACACACAATGAAGCACCTTTTATTAATCTTCGCACTTGCAATTTTACCCCTCGTAGCAAACGCTACAAACGATATACCCGAGTCACCCAACGTGCAGATAATCCGCAGCACAACAAGCAAAAATTCCGACTCAAATATCTTTGGACATGTCATCGACTCCACAACGAAGGAGCATATCCCCTACGCTACCGTGGCTATCAAGGGTACTACTATCGGTTGCGCAGCCAACAGTTCTGGTCACTACATTTTGAACAACCTTCCCGTGGGTGAGCAGGAGGTTGTTGTGTCGGCAATAGGCTATGAGAATGTGGAACTTAAGTTCAACATCAAGGCCAACACATCCATCGAGCTCAACTTCACGCTCGACGAGTCGCAGATGATGGTTGACGAGGTTGTCGTGTCGGCAACACGCAACGAGACAAACCGCCGCACGACATCTACGGTGGTCAATGTAGCCTCAACAAAGCTCTTCGAGAGCACAGCATCGTCTAACCTCTCGGAGGCTATGAACTTCCAGTCGGGACTACGAGTGGAGAACACCTGCGGCAACTGCGGTGCACCACAGCTCCGCATCAACGGCCTCGAGGGACAGTACTCGCAGATATTGCTTGACAGCCGCGCCATCTTCTCATCGTTGGCGGGCGTCTATGGTCTCGACCTTATGCCCGTGGCGATGGTTGAGCGCGTGGAGGTCATCCGCGGTGGTGGCTCGGCACTCTATGGCTCTAACGCCATTGGTGGCGTGGTGAACATCATCACCAAGGACCCCTTGCGAAACACACTCTCGCTCTCTAACACCACAAATATCATGGAGGACGGCACGCCCGACACAAACACCTCTTTGGGAGGCGCCTTCGTGTCGGACGACTACAAATTTGGCGCGTATGTCTTTGGTCAGGTTAAGTATCGCGATGGTTACGACCGCAACGACGATGGTTTCTCGGATATCACACGCCTACGCTCCGAGACCGTTGGTTTCCGCTCATACTACAAGACATCGGCACACTCACGCATCACAGGCGAGTATCACCACATCCACGACTTCCGCCGTGGTGGCGACAACCTCGATGGCGCACCCCATATGTCATACATCTGCGAGCAGATAGACCACAACATCGATGGCGGTAGCATCACCTTCGACTACTTCCCCAATATGCGTCACCGTGCAAGCATTTACACATCGGCACAAGGTATAAGCCGCTCGACATACTTCGGTGCCGACATGAATCCCGATGCCTACGGTACGACTAAGGATCTGACCTTCGTCGCAGGTGGTCAGTACACCCACAACTATAAGGCTGGTCTGCCCGCAGAACTTACTGCAGGCGTGGAGTATAACTATAACTCGCTCAACGACTACTACGTAGCCACCGATCGTCGCCTCGACCAGCAGACATCTACCGTGGGTCTCTTTGCGCAGAACGAGTGGAAGAGCGACAAGGTGAATGTGCTTATCGGCTTCCGCCTCGACAAGCACAATATGATTGACCGCCCCATCTTTGCACCCCGCGCAAATGTGCGCTACAGCCCCATCGAGAACCTCGGCTTGCGCCTCTCGTACTCGAGTGGCTACCGCGCACCACAGGCATATAACGAGGACTTGCATATCGACGCCCTCAACCACTCGGTATCTATCATCGAGATAGACCCCAATCTGCGCCCCGAGTTCTCGCACTCGTTCAGCGCCTCGGCAGACTACTATCACAACTTCGGGCGCCTGCAGACCAACTTCCTCTTGGAAGGTTTCTACACCATACTCGACGATGTCTTTACGCTTGAGAATACTGGCGAGAAGACCGATGCGGAGGGTAACCACTTTATCTATAAGACACGCCGCAACGCCGAGGGTGCACGCATCGGTGGCATCACGCTCGAGGCGAAGCTTGGCATACCCAACACCTTCGATGTGCAGCTCGGCTACACCTTCCAGAAGAGCCTCTATGTTGAGCCCGAGCAGTGGAGCGAGGATGTCGAGGCGCAGCGCACCATGTTCCGCTCGCCTGACCACTACGGTTATATCAATGCCAAGTATTTTATTACCAAGAAGTTTAATGCCTCAATTTTCGGCACATACACAGGTCCTATGCTCGTTCAGCACTCGGCATATACCGACATCTTTGGCGTTGAGCACCCCGACTCGGAGACCCTCACACAGTCGTTCTGGGACTTTGGCGTGAAGCTCGCCTACACCTTTGCGCTGTCGAGCACCGTGAACCTCGAGGTTAACGCGGGCGTGAAGAACATCTTTGACTCGTACCAGCGTGACATCGACATGGGTGCTGGTCGCGACTCGGCATATATCTACGGTCCCGCCCTTCCCCGCACCTACTTCTTCGGCGTGAAGTTGTACTTGTAAGAGATCACGACTGTGTCATTCCGAAGGAGCGCAGCGACTGTGGGAATCTTTCGATGTTGGGGTTAATAAAAGGAAGATTGCCACGCTCATTCCATGAGTTCGCAATGACGTTATTTATAACCATATAAAAAGGTGGAAATCATTTTATGATGACTTCCACCTTTTTATATGGTTTTTAACAGAAAGATTTGTATATTTGCATATAGCCATTACATTAGCATTATGGAGTTACAAGTAATCCAAAATAAAATATACGAAATTAGAGGCGAGCGTGTCATGCTCGATAGAGATTTGGCAGAGTTGTATGAAGTTCAGACGAGGGTGTTAAATCAGGCTGTTAAACGTAATATTAAGCGTTTCCCAGCAGATTTTATGTTTCAACTCAATAAGGAGGAGTTTGAAAATTTGCGGTCACAAATTGTGACCTCAAGATGGGGTGGTACTCGCACAATGCCATACGCTTTTACTGAACAAGGCGTTGCTATGTTGTCTGGACTATTAAATAGTGATAGGGCGATACAGGCTAATATCGCCATTATGCGAGCCTTTGTGGCGATGCGCAACTATATTACCACAACCACTACTGTTACGGCGGAGATTGCCGAGATACGAGCAAAATTGGCACTATTGGAGCGTAATGATGAGGAGAATATGGAGGCTATTAACGATTTATCTGAAGATATGCGCAAGGAGATTGACAATATCTACCAAGCTATCGCCGCTCTTTCTATAAAGTCGCAAACCACACCTCAACCTCGCAAACCAATAGGTTATAAGACCGACGATAAGTAGACAATGATTCTTATATAGAAGGTGGAAGTCACACGATGATTTCCACCTTTTTATTTTGTTTTTAACAGAAAGATTTGTATATTTGTAGTATCATTGGTATATTGCGTCAGACACCTTAATAAAAGTAGCTATATTATGATACGATTACTTATTTTTTTTATTATTATTACCTCTTTATCAAGCTGTTATACAACGCAATATTTTGTAAACACAAAGTATAAACTTGCAGAAGTAAACTCTTATGGGAACGAAGATATTGTGGGACACACAGATAACGACACATATGTAGATGAATATGTCGGCATTGCTCCTATTGTTGATGATGCACTTATAAGTCTAATAATAAGAAATCATCACAACTCATCTATAAAAATACTATGGGATGATGCATCGTATGTTGATTATACAGGTGAAGCCCATCGTATAATACACGAAGGTATAAACCCTACTAACAAGGAAACATCTCATATTCCAACAACCATTCCTGCCGGTTCTTACATTGAAGACACCGTAGCACCCATAGATTGTATAACATTCAATAAAGATTCATGGGTAGTGACTCCTATAAATGATTATGATAATTATAAATTTAAGGATCGTCTGCGAGCAGAAGAATTAGTGCAAGAGTGTAAGGATAATTCACATCTTTTTCAAAGCAAACTTTTGTTGCCTTTTGAAATTGATGGTAAAAAAGTTGAGTATACCTTAAAATTCATTGGTGACGAGTTTTATGTTGATAGTGAAGTAGTAAAAGACAGCGATACCGCAACAATTGTAGTTAGTCTATCTACATTAGGAGTAGTTTTAATAGCACTAATATTTTTGCTGTAAAACAAATTCTGTAAAACTACTAACCCAAACTTAAACAGTTTCAATTAGAGCGGTTCTACGGATTTTGAGGTTTGCATGACCGCTTTGTTGTCAGAATAGCGTAGATACAACGCTCGGCGAAATTCGAGACGATGAACTGGACTACCCTTTTTTACTATCTTTGCCGACCAAATGATACAAAGCGCACTTGCCCCCCACTACTCTGTCTTCTCCTCCTACCCACACCTGTTTACGGGTTACATTTTTGTAACCCGCATACAAATCGCACTTGCCCCCCCTTCACTACTCTGTCTTCTCATCCTACCCACACCTGTTTACGGGTTACATTTTTGTAACCCGCAGGCAACGTACGTTTAATATTTCTACCCACTCTGTTTCTACCCACTCTGTTTGTGGGTTACATTTTTGTAACCCGCATCAAGAGACTTTAGAGACGTAAGAGAAGCAAGAGACTTAAGAGACATAAGGGAAGACGCGGACATTCGTTGATAGCATACTTGGTCATTCTGAACGTAGTGAAGAATCTATCGGGTTACACTCGCTGACCGCTTTGTAAACATTTAGATGCTCTGCTAATGTGTGGTGCCCTGTAGGTGTGCTGGATGATGAGAGTAGTGGTGAGTAGAGAGGGTAGTTGAGTGGTTGCGGTGTGCGCACCGCAAAGGTGTACTAAATGTCGTGATACCAACATTACTCACAACTACCCACATTAGCGACATCACTTATGTCTCTATAGTCTCTTATTTCCCTAAATGTCTCTTTATGGAATTATGCTTTGGTTTTTAGTTGCTCGATGAGCGTGTTGCAGCCGTCTTCCAAGAGGTCGAGGACGAGTTCAAAGCCCTCGTGGCCCTCGTAGTAGGGGTCGGGGATGTGTGACCACTCGGTGTGGCGACGCAGGAACTCCCTAAAGCGATATATTTTGTGGTGGTAGTCGCGGTTGGGAGCGAGGCGAAAGAGGTTCTCGTAGTTGCTGTCATCCATGGCTATGATCATGTCGAAGTTGTCGAAGTCCTCGACGCGCACCTGTCGTGCACGATGAGTCATGGGTATGTTGCGGGCCTCGGCAGCACGGCGCATGCGCACGTCGGAGCGCTCGCCGCTATGTCCTCCGTATGTTCCTGCCGAGTCGAGGATGACGCTATCGGTGAGACCGTTGCGCTCGACAAGTACGCGCATCATCGCCTCCGCAGCTGGTGAGCGGCATATATTTCCGAGGCAGACAAAAAGTATTCGTTGTTTCATAGTTACTAATGTTTTTGCAAATGTACGAAAAAAAAGAAAATGCGATGTATTGTTTTTGTTGAGTAAAAATTGTTGTTGGTTGAATTGTTGGTTGGCGAAGTGCGCTTTGGAGCAATAAATGGTTAAATTGTGCCATTTGTAGTGTAGAAAAATGACAATATTTTTCTATCTTTGCGATGCTGAATAAAAAGAATTAAATAAATCATATTATGAAGTTTAGAGTATTGCTATCTATTTTTGCTGCCTTGATGCTCTTTAGTGTGAGTGCCGAGGCGCAGTCGTTGCCACGTCGCGTGCGTAATGTCGAGGTTCAGGACC
>JAGBTW010000069.1 GCA_017631135.1 Alistipes sp. | reverse complement strand
TTGCGGCGCGATACATATACGTCGCTCTCCAAGGCCTCCACCTCGACATATAGCGAATTGGGTGTCATAGATGCCACAACACCCTCGTAGCGAGGCATGGCGGCGCGTGCGATGCGATACTTGCTGCGTGCAACCTCCTCCACGAAGCCCTCCTCCATAAGCTGGCGGATGATGGCAAATGTCATGGTGCGACCGTCGCGGTCGGCACCACCCGAGGCTGCGGCAAGGTGCTTGAGCGAAAACTTTGTGTCGGGGAACTCGCGGAACATGCCCATGATGAATGAGGCGCGCTCGTCGCGATTGTTGCCACGTCTATTTTTATTCTTCTTTCCCATTTCGATAGTGTGGTTACTTGTTGAGGATGTGGAGTGCCATGCGTCGCATCATGCGCTCGCCAACCTCTAATGCTGCCTCGTCGGGGCAGAATGTTGCTGTGTGTGAGCCTCCTGCCGCCGCTCCCACGCCAAGGCGATAGAAGAGCGAGGGGTAGCGCTCGGTGTAGTAGCCGAAATCCTCGGCTGTGGTCATGGGTTGTAGCTCCCTTACGGTGATGCCCTCGTCCGAGGCGATTATCATAGCCTCGTACGACAGCATGACGTCGTTAACCACACAGGGATAGCCACGGTCGATGTCGGCTATTACCTCCACGCCGTATTTGTCGGCTATGATGCGCGCATTGCCATGTATGTGTCTGTAGATGCGCTCGCGCTCCTCGCTATCGAAGGTGCGCATAGTGCCCTCGGCAGTCACCACGCTCGGTATAACGTTTGTTGCACCCTCGGCAATCACGCGACCAATAGATACCACGCCATCGGGCGAGTTTAGTGCCGTTGTGCGCACGACCATGTCTGCCATAGCCGTCACCGTGTCGTCAATCTCCTTGCGGCGTGCGGCATGTCCGCCACGACCCGATATTTTGAAGCGTATCTCGTCGTTGGATGCCATGAAGCGACCAGGGCAGATGCCCACTTCGCCCACCTCGAGGCGCGAGTCGACATGCTCACCTATGACCGCTGCGACGTCGTAGCCCTTGAAGGGCTCCTCCTTAAGTACGAGCGACGCACCTCCAGGGTTTAGCTCCTCGCCTGGCTGGAAGATGCCAAAGAGAGTGCCCTCGAAGTTGCGCTCGCGGTTGAGGCTCTGCAACACGCCAAAGAGTATTGCGGCGTGCATGTCGTGACCACAGGCATGCATAACGCCCTTATTTTCTGAACGATACTCTATGTTGTTTTGCTCCTCGATGGGTAACGCATCGATGTCGGCACGGAGCACTACGGCGCGCTGGTGATTGCCGCGCTTGCCCTCAATCACAGCCATCACACCTGTACCTGCAATCACGCGATAGGGTATGCCCTCGCTGTGTAGTGCGTTGATTATAAGTTGCTGTGTCTCATGCTCTTGGAACGAGAGCTCGGGGTGCTTGTGTAGCGCTCTGCGAAAATCTAATATAGTCATGGTGTGGCTACTCTGTTTTACGAGGTTTGTAGTGGCGAGCCATCTGTGCTACGCTGCGTGTGTAGTCGGCTGTTGTGCCGCAGCAACCGCCCACGATGTTCAATAACCCGCGCTCGGCAGCTGTGCGGAGCGTCTCGGTGTGCTTCTTTGCGGTCTCGGGGTGGCGACCCTTTGCGTCGGGTATGCCCGCCGAGGGTGCTGCGTATGTGGGTAGCTGTGTGAAGCGTGTGAGGAGCTCGATGTTGTCCACCACGTTCTTCACACCATACGAGCAGTTGAAGCCTATGGCGAGGGGCTCGAACTTGGCTACATCCTCAACAAACTTCTCTATGGGGCGACCCGATACAAGCAGACCGCCAATTTTTGAGAGTGTCGCCGAGATGATTATGGGCAACTCGGGCGCTATCTCGCGACATAGCTCCGCCGCTATCTCGGCATTGCGCACGTCGGTTACGCTCTCGATAAGGAGTATGTCGGCACCCTCGCGCTTCAGCGCTTCGATGAGCGTGCGGTACGATGCGCGTAGCTCCTCCTCCGTTAGGTCTATGGCAAGCGTTATGTTGCGTGTCGAGGGACCTATTGAGCCCGCTATGAATACCTCCTTACCACTCTTTTCGCGTGCCTCGCGTGCTGCGCCGAGCGATGCTGCCACAATCTCGTCTGTCGACTGTTGTACGCCACACGATGCGAGCATCAAGGGGTCGGACATGAAGGTGTTGGTGGTGATGATTGTTGCCCCTGCCTTTATTGCCGCCTCGTGCATCGCCACAACGCGCTCGCGGTCGCTAATCGAGAGTGTGTCGGGTACAATGTCGCGGCGTGTGCCTGTGAGTGTTGTGCCTATGGCGGCATCCTTGACGAGTATATGTCGCTGCATCAACTCCTTGATGCGGTCGTGTATAGTGTTCATAGTCAGTGTACTATTTGTATATTTCAATCTCAAAGAGTCTGTTCCAATCCTTGCCTGTGACGTAGAGGTTGTCGTTTGAGGCATTGTAGGCTATGCCGTTTAGCACCTCGGCTTCGGGGTTGTTCTCGAGGAGCGTGCGCAGGGGCGATAGGTCTACATATCCTATTACGCAGCCATTTTGTGGGTCTATCTCAACGATTATGTCCGCGAGGTAAATGTTTGCCCACAACGAGCCATCTATCCACTCGAGCTCGTTTATAAGGTCGAGTGTCATGTTGTTGAGTGTCACGTTTATAAGACTCTCTGTCGCGAATGTCTCGGGGTTTACGGTGCGTATAGCGCTCGAGCCGTCGGACATGTATAGATGCTCGCCGTCGGATGTTATGCCCCAGCCCTCACCACGATAGGGTATAGTCTTGATTTTGTTGCCGTTAGTATCGTATACATAGGCTCTCTCCTCGGTCCATGTGAGCTGATATATGCGACCGTTGTGGTGTGTTATGCCCTCGCCGAACTCACTCTTGGGTAGCGATGCCACTATGTCGCACTTGCCTGTTGTGAGGTCTATGCGCTGTAGGTGCGACTTGCCCTCGCGACCTGTGCCCTCCCACATCACGCCGTCGATGTACTGCAAACCCTGTGTGTAGCTCGCTGCGGAGTGGGGGTATGTGTTCACCACGCGGTAGTCGTACTGCGCTGCCACGACACTCTTTTGTTTGCTTTGCGTTGAGGGTGTTGTGGTGTTGCTTTCGGGCTGCTGTTTGTTGCTCATGCCACACGACATGAGTAGCGCTGCAGCGACTATAGCGAGTGTTGTTATCTGCTTTATCATCGTCATATACATATATTTATATAATACGCACCGCAAAGATAGTTTTTTTCGAGGAAAAACCCTATCTTTGAGCCAAAATAATTGAGTAAGCTATGATTTACTATATAGATTGCACCACCTCGACCAACGATGATGCGCGTGGCGAGGAGTTTGTTCACATGGATGTCGTGTGGGCGGGCAGCCAGAGCGCGGGTCGTGGTCAGCGCGGTCATTCGTGGCATAGTCGCGAGGGTGATAACCTTACATTTTCGGTTGTGCTTACGCCATCGTTTCTACCTGTTGTAGAGCAGTTTATGCTCTCGGAGGTTGTTGCCCTGGCGCTGACGGATGCGTTGGCGGAGTATGGCATCGAGTGTCGCATAAAGTGGACTAACGACATCTATGTGGGCGACAATAAGATTGCTGGCGTGCTTATTGAGCAGTCGCTCTCGGGTGATAAGATTGCCCGCACGATTGTGGGCATAGGTCTCAATGTCAACCAGCGCACCTTCCCCGATGATTTGCCCAACCCCACATCTATGGTTAGGGAGTGCGGTCGTGAGAGCGACAGGCGCGAGGTGTTGGAGTGCTTTTTGAAGCACCTCGAGAGTTGGTATGCGCGCCTTGAACGTGGCGAGAAGGAAGCTGTGGAGTCCACCTACCGCGAGCGTATGTATCATCTTGATGAGGAGCATACCTACGCTTTGGCTTCGGGTGAGCGCTTCAGGGCCACGATACGCGGTGTTAGACCTATGGGTCACCTCTGCTTGGAGCATGCCGATGGTGTTGTTCGCGAGTATGCTTTCAAGGAGGTTGAGTTTGTCTTGCGTGCGAAAGATGCGTAAAAAGTTGCTCGAAATTTTGTTTTTACGCGAAATGTTACTTATATTTGTGGTTGCGAAACTGATATAACAACTTAAATATTACTTGAATTATGGCTAATGTACCTGCTACTTTGAAGTACTCTAACGACCACGAGTGGTGCCGTGTAGAGGGCGATGTTGCCGTTATCGGCATTACTGATTATGCACAGTCACAGCTTGGTGATATCGTCTTTGTTGACGTTCCCACTGTAGGTGAGACAATCGAGGCAAACGAGGTTTTCGGCTCTATCGAGGCTGTTAAGACTGTTTCTGATGCTTTCTCACCCGTTAGCGGCGAGGTTATCGAGTTCAACGAGGCTGTTGAGGCTGATTCATCACTCGTAAACAAGGATCCATACGGTGAGGGTTGGTTGGTTAAGATTAAGATGTCTAACCCCGCAGAGGTTGATGGCTTGTTGGATGCTGCAGCATACGAGGCTCTTATTGGCTAATAATGCCATTT
>JAGBTW010000068.1 GCA_017631135.1 Alistipes sp. | reverse complement strand
GCGTCGTCCCTACCAGTTCACATACGAGGATGACCTCGGTGCTCACTTCATGCACACAGAGACTTTCGAGGAGATTAACATCGACAAGAACCTTATCAACAACGCAGACCTTATGGCCGATGGTCAGATTGTAGAGGTTATGTTCCACACCGAGAAGGAGACCGTGCTTTCAGCCGAGTTGCCCCCTATCGTTGACATGGAGGTTACCTACACCGAGCCTGGTGTTCGTGGCGATACCGCTTCTACAAACTCGCTTAAGCCCGCAACTGTAAACACTGGCGCAACTGTTAAGGTGCCTTTGTTCATCAACACAGGCGATAAGATTCGTGTTGACACTCGTACTCGCGAGTACTACGAGCGTATCAAGTAATTTCTTGTGATAGTGGCGCATCTGCGCCGCTTCAATCAAATCCCCGAATGGGACGTACTCCAAGTACTACCCATCCGGGGATTTTTCATATCAGCGACACATCTGCACCACTCTGACAAGAAATTGGGGTCTACCGCTAATGAAGGGGGCTTTTAAGGGTTCGAAGGGCTCAAAGAGCTCGAAGGGTTCGAAGGGTTCTAAAAGGAAACTACCCTTTAGAACCTTTTAGACCACTTTTGAACCTTTGCCGAGAGCAGAAAGGGTAGTAGAGAGTAGGTGGAGTAGTAAGGTGTTTCTCGTTAAATCATTCAGCTATACCCAAACTATCATAGATACACACCCTCATACAAAAATCGGAGCCTCCTAACAAGAAGGCTCCGAAAAGAGAGTATAATCTTTTAAGTGTTACTCAATTACACCAACAAACTTAAACTTGTAATTGTTGCCGTTATAATCGTAAATGTTAAACAAAATAGTGTGTACAGAGCCAGCTCCACTCTCAGATGATACCGAGAATGATGAGTTGTCATATATGTTATTTGTAGCTGTATTGCCGTTTATGGTGCTTGCTCCAGCGTATGAGCCTCCCATAAAGTAATTGCTACCAGATATGAATGATTGTACAGAGCGTGTAAAGCTGTATGTGTCATCGTATATGAGATTGTGACTACTATTAGTAGTTCGAAGCATAACTTTCAATACATTTTGATTGTCACTCGAGCTAAACTGGAAAAGAGGATAGCCATAGTAATCTCCAATATACTTACCACTTGATAATGTAATATAGTCATCATCATTTACATTATCCTCATTATCCTCATTATTATCTGCTTCAAGTGTAACACCAAATGGAACAACGGTGTCGTATTTGAATGCAAAGTAAGTCTCCAACTCAATAAGGTCAACGCTCTTGGTGCATGTTGTGCCGTTGGTGTCATAAGCCGTAACGGTAAACTCTGTAACCTGCATGGGGTATGTGCTAAACATGAATACATTGTCTGTAACATTTGTAGCGTTGAGTGTTAAATTATGCTCAAAGTCATAACCAAAGCGCTCACCCTTGAAAGCAACATCGACATGGTCGATAACGAACTCCTCGGGAGCAACAACGGTCATCTTGCCGTATGCGAACGCATGACCCATCATTACATTGCCATCGCTGACTGCTGTGGGTGCTGATCTCAAAATGTGAGCCTTGGGGTCTACTGAATAATCTGTGGGGCTCTGTACAGCAGGGATAGTTGCTTCTATAGAACCAACCTTTCCTTCCCACGCCTCTGCGGGAGAGTATACCTCGATGGATGTTACATCACCCTCAAGTTCTGCTCTAAACTTGCCATCCTTTGAAATGTCAACGATAGCATAATTATCTGTGTTACCACTATCCACAACGAGAATCTTGTCGCCCTCGTGCCACTCAGACTTATAGGTGGTTGAGCCATCCTCCTTCTCCATAAAACCTGAACGAGAGTCAGCGTTGAGTGATGCGGTCATCTCGATAATGGTCTTCTTCGCTACGGCTGCTACCTCATTATTCTCCTCGGTACAAGCCGACAATGCCATTGCAGCTACTGCAACAAGCATCAAACTCTTAAAAAGGTTTTTCATAGTCGCAATAGTTTTAGAACCAGAAAAATTCACCGCCCATATCCTCTTCTACTTCGCCGATGCCTGCGTTGAGGCCATCTGCAGAGCCTTCAAAACCTGCCTCTACAACTGTTGAGACAATCTCCATCTCTGGAGCTACATACTCAATATCAACACTCTTTTTCATAATAGGTTTAAGTTTTATAGTTTTAATTTTAGTTTCGTTTGCAATGATAGCACATAAAGAGTTGGTGCAAAACCCCTACAATATATTATTGATATATGGTGATTACCTAACCTTGTGCCTCAAAAGCATTACAAAGATATAGTAATTTTTTTTAATTATCATAATTTTCGGGTGATAGTTTTTGGCGATTTTGTAGCTTAAAACAAAAAATATGACAACATGTTGATAAATTTCGTTAGCTTTGATGTGTGTGGTTCAATAAATTTTACTACTTTTGTAGGCGTAAAATTATGTCCAAGCACGCCATAGTGCTCGGGACGGCTAAATATAGGCACAAAAAATTAGAACTATGAATAACACTTTGGTTGTTGTTGGCGCCCAGTGGGGCGACGAGGGAAAGGGTAAAATCACCGATTTCTATGCAGGTGGAGCTGATGTCGTAGTGCGCCATCAGGGTGGCAATAACGCGGGTCACACAATCGTCTTCGACGGCAAGAAGTTCGCGTTGCAGTCTATACCCTCGGGAGTCTTCAACCCCCACATCATAAACGTAATGGCTAACGGCATGGTCATCAACCCCGTGTCGCTCGAGGAGGAGCTCGACCGCTTGCACAAGGCGGGCATCACCGACTACAAGCTCTTTATCTCGGACCGCGCAGCGTGCGTCATGCCATACCACTCTATGCTTGACGGCGCTTACGAGGCACTCAAGGGTGGTCGTCAGATTGGCACAACAAAGAAGGGTATCGGCCCTGCATACACCGATAAGTACAGTCGCGTAGGCATCCGCATGGGTGACTTGCTCGACAAGGAGTACTTCGCAGAGCGCCTCAAGGATGCTCTTGCACAGAAGAACATCGAGCTTCAGGCACTCGGCATGGAGCCCTGCGACTTCGATACAATCTACAACCAGTACCTTGCATACGGCGAGAAGTTCCGCCACATGATTTGCGACACCTCGGTGCTCCTCAATAAGCTCATCGAGGAGGGCAAGAAGGTGCTCTTTGAGGGTGCACAGGGCGTTATGCTCTGCATCGACCATGGTACATACCCCTTCGTAACATCGTCAAGCCCCACAGCTGCAAGCGTGCCCGTAAACACAGGTATCGCACCCCGCTATGTGAACAACGTAATGGGCGTGGCAAAGGCATATACCACTCGCGTGGGTGAGGGTCCATTCCCCACAGAGCTCTTCGACGAGCGCGCAGACTACATCCGCGAGCGTGGTCATGAGTATGGCACAGTAACAGGTCGTCCCCGTCGTGTGGGTTGGTTGGATACCGTAATCTTGAATCATGTGCGTCGCATAAGTGGTCTTAACTACTTGTCGCTCATGCTGTTCGATGTGTTGTCAGGTCTCGACAAGATCCGCATCTGCACAGGCTACAAGCTTGATGGTAAGGCTATCGACTATGTTCCCTCGACAATCGCCGACCTCTCGCGCGTCGAGGCGGAGTATATCGAGATGGATGGCTGGAGCGAGGATATTACAGCCATCAAATCTTACGACGAGCTCCCCGCAAATGCCAAGGCATATATCGCGAAGCTCGAGGAGCTCACACGCACCGAGGTTGCAGTGGTCTCTGTGGGTCCCGATCGCGAGCAGACTATTATCCGCAAGGAGATATTTTAATTTCTTGTGATAGTGGCGCGCTAGCGGCACATCCCTAAAAGTAGACCACCAAGGGCTGTACTACTATGTACTATCCCTTGGTGGTCTCTTTTGTGATGCACCACTACCACACCACTCTGACAAGAAATAATTTCTTATGATAGCGGCGCTACTTCGCCACCTCAATCATTGGGCTGAATGGAATGTACACCAAGTACTATCCATCCAGCCCAATTTCTTCATCGGCGGCAAATTAGCACCACTCTGACAAGAAATTAGGTCTATCGCTAATGAAGGGCGATTTTTTTTTGAAGGGTTCTAAAAGTCCTCCTAAACACCTCTCTCCTCACACCTTACTTTTGTAATTCTTG
>JAGBTW010000067.1 GCA_017631135.1 Alistipes sp. | reverse complement strand
TCCCGTTAGTGCTCCCTCGTCGGTTGTTGTCCACTCCGTGATGGGCTGCATATATCGTTGCTTGGCGAGGCTCTGTTGTGCCGCCTCATTAGCCGTGGGGTAGGGTATGAGGCGTGTGCGGTGTGCATCTTCACCCCTCGACTCTTGGGCCATGGCTGATGATGCAACGAGCGTGGCGAGAGCTATGGCAATGCTATAAACAATATGTCGCTTCATAGTTTGTTATCTCTTTTGGTTTGAGGCTCGTGAGTCGCGCCACTCGATGATGTCGGGCGTGAGCTCGTCTACTCTATCCTCCCACATCTTGTTCTCTGTCAAGCGGCGGCGGTCATAGTTTATGCGCTCGGTGATGCGGAAGCGGGGCTTCTGCTGTGTCGAGGCATCCTCACGGCGCGTGGGGCGTATGGTGCGGTCGACGATGGAGTCGCGTGCGGGGCGCTTGTCGTTGTGCCACTCGAAGTCGTCGAGACGATACTTCTGCGTCTCGGGTATCATGTTCATGGGGTAGATGACATACTCGGGGTTCTGCTTGTATGCAATCTTGTCCATCGCACCATCCTCGAGGTAGAAGCTTATGCCCGCGCTCTCGATGTACATGAGTCCCGTAACCTCGGGGCTACCCTCATCCTGCAGGTAGTAGATGGTCTGGGCGTTGCCATTAACATCGTTGCGGTAGACCTTGCCATCGGCGAAGTACGAAATCATCTCCTTGCCCTTTACCTGGTTGTAGTACATGGTGTCTATCTCCGAGCCCATCAGCGGGTCACCCATGAAGTGCACCTTGAGGAGCGTTTGGTTACGCGTGTATATGGCCATCGAGTCCGAGGTAACTTGGTTCTCCTCGTTCCACAGTATAGGGTCGCGATAGAGGCGTATGATAGAATCGGTGTTGAGTATCACCATCGAGTCGCAGACTATCTGCGTGTCGGGACGATACATGCGCACATGGCGGTATGCCTTTATCATCTTGTATGTGCTGTCGGCAGGGAAGGGTGGCTCGAGCTTCGTAGAGTCTACGGCGAGTGAGTCCATAGCCAGCGAGTCCATAGCCATGGTGTCGCGTGCTGTGGTGTCGATAATCTCGCGCTCCTCACCTCGCAGGCTATCGAGGGTGGTCGATGCCATGGTGTCTGGGGTGTAGTCGGGGCCCGTGTATTCTCTGCCGCGGCGTGCCGCGCGTGCCTTTGCCTTGTCTATCTTGCGGTGCTCGCGCTCCGTAGCCTTCTGCTTGATGCGTGCTATGCGTGCTGCCTCCTCGTCTGCTATGCGCGAGCTCTGTGCTATGCGCTTGGCGATGATTGAGTCAACCTTGATTTTTAACACCGAGTCGCGTATGTGGCGTATAGAGTCCTCGTCTCGCTGCTTGATGGAGTCGAGACTGTCGCGTATGGCGAGCTGTGCACTGCGAATGGAGTCGCGTATGCGGCGCTTCTCAATCTTCGCACGCTGGCGCAGCTGCTTCTCCGTTAGCGGCAGGGTGTCGCGAACAGCAAGGGTGTCGTTGAGTGCCATGCTGTCCGTGGCGAGGCTATCTGCAACAACGTCCATAGCCGTGCTGTCTGTCATGGCTCTCTCCATTGTAGCGCGCTCGTGGGGCATAGCCATATCTTCGGGACGCTCCTCTTCGGGTGACGCATCTGTCATGTTGCGCTGGGGTAGTGCGCCCAATTGTGCGTTCTCACCATTGAGGGGTGCAATATCTCCCTTTGCCTCCTCGGTGTTGCGCTTTCTCTCGCGCTTGTTGTCGTTGCCACGCTCGCGCTTCTTCTCCTCCTTGGCGGGAGCTGCATCGTGTGTTTGGGTGGTGTCGCTCATCTGCTCTTTGTGCTCCTCGCCCTCGTTATTTGCGAGAGCCTCGCGCTCGGGCATCTCGCCGCGCTCTGTGGTGTCACCGTTTGTGGTGTCGCGCTTTACCTCGGGGGGTAGCACAGCGATGGTATATAGCCACATGGTGTCGGCAGCGAAGAAGAGCGAGTCGCCCTGCTCGGGGTCGTAGTTAATCATCGAGGGACGACGCGTGAATAGCGCATTGCCAGGCTCATCCCACCACTCGCCATAGTCCGCAAAGCCGAGCACCTTCTGCTCAATCTCGTCTACTTGGATGTTGCTGCGACCTACGATGTGGCGGTCTGTGCCGCGATACTCAAGCGAGTCGCTCCATATCTCGCGCTCGGGCGAGAGGATGTAGGCGTCGCGCGTGAGGTTGTGCAGGTCTTCGGCCTTGGTGTATGTGCCACGATTGGCAAAGAGATACTCATCCTTGTCGTTCCAGATATTGGTGTTGGTGAAGTAGCGCGCATCCTCGGTGTTGGTGTTGAAGATTACCGAGTCACCCGTCATGAGGTATGTCTCGTCGCGCATCTCGACGTTGTCCACAGCTATAAGCTCGTGGGTGTCGGTGTAGTAGTAGCCACGGTCAGACTCCATGAGGCTTGCCCCCTTCTCGACATAGCAGCCGCCGCTGAAGCGACCCACCTCGTTTGCGGTGTCGAAGGTGCAGTGATAGGTATACATCACCGCCTCGCCATCCACAATCTTTATGAGGTCCGAAAAGAGCGTTGCCGAGCTCGACATGCGGTTGTAGGCAGCGCGGTCGGCGTATGCATAGGTGCTATTTTGGTTGATGAGCACATTGCCGAAGCACTCGAAGCTCTGGTTGGAGTATCTCACGGCGCTATCGGCAAGGATGACCGTGCCATTGTGGTGTGCGGCGAAGTTACCCACGAGGATGAAGATTGTGGAGTCTCCCTTCTCGATAAGGTAGCTGTCGTCGGCTATCATGTCGACCATGCGACGCTCGCCACCCTCGTTGTCGGGCATGGCATAGCTGTCGATGTCGCCGTAAGAGATGTAGTCGTGCTCGCTGGCGGTGATATAGAACACACCCACCGTGAACACGACAAACAATAGGGGAAAGATATACTTCAAACGCATATTTGCTCGTTGCTACTTTATCCAACCATCATACTCGAAATCGTTACTGCGATATGCAGGGTCGATGTATATGTACATGCCGTCAACCTTGTCGTGTAGCCACTTGCGGTATACGTTGTTCTGCTTCTCGGTGAGCGCCATCTCCTCGATGCGTATGTAGTCCTCGGTGAGCGATGCTGTGTGGGGTGGTATCACCTGCACGAGCTTCACAATCTTGCTCAATTGGTTGCCATTGAGGTCGGTGGTCTGGAACGAGTTAGATACCTCGCCCACCTTTAGGCGCATCAATGCCGAGTAGTCGTCGAGCGACTTGCCCTGCATCTGTCCGAAGTCCTCCTTGAGGAAGCGTGTTGCTGTGAGTCGAGCACCGTCGTATACACCCTGACGCGCGAGGACATCGTGGTTAGAGACGATACCGCCGTTGTGGCGCGACGATGCATCATCCGAGAAGCGCAGTGCGGCATCCTCGAATGTGAGTGAGTCGACGCGTATAAGGTGGGCGATGCTGTCGAGCTCGTGTGCTGGCTGCATGAGCTCCTCGCGGGTGAAGCTTGGACGCAGAAGGATGTGGCGACAGTGGTAGTTGTTACCTTTCTTGTCTATGAGCTCGATGATGTGGAAGCCAAACTCGGTCTCGACAATCTCCGACACCTGACCTGGCTTAAGCTTCTCGAGTGCCTCGGCAAAGGGGCGCACATACATTGACGAAGGACCTGGCTCCATCTCGCCACCATGTATTGCCGAGCCATCGAGCGAGTACATGCGTGCCAAGACCGAGAACTTTGTCTCGCCCTTAATCACGCGCTCGCGCATGTCCAAGAGGCGCTCCTTGGTGCGGCGCTGTGCATCCTTGAGCGACGCGGGAAACTTTGTGATGTGGGCATATACATACTGCTCGCCAATGATGGGTAGGCTATCCTTGTCTATGCGCTCGTAGAACTGCTCCACCTCGCCTGGTACGATTGTAACCTTGCTTACGATGGTCGACCTCATGGCCTGTGCGTATGCCTGCTCCTCGTAGCGGTTGCGTAGTAACTCGCGGTAGGTAAAGACGGGCATGTGCTCCTTTGCCTCGAGCTCCGCGATGCCTCCAGCCTCCGTGATGAGCATCTGCAAGTACTCCTCGATGCGACCAGCAATCTCGGCGCTGTTAATCTCCACAGAGTCTATGAGAGCCTGGTTGTAGAGTAGCTTCTGCTCCAAAAGAGCTTCGAGTGCCTCGTTCATGGGGTCGCGGTCAGAGGTGTAGCCCATCTGTCGGCGCTGGTCAACAAGTGCCTCGGCATACTCCGTAATCTCGGAGTGTAGGATGGATGAACCACCAACCACGGCAACAACCTTATCAAGCATAACCTGACGGCGCTCCTGTGCTTGTGAAGTGAGTGGGCTAACCACCGCTGCTGCGGCAAATGCCGCCATAAGCAAAATCTTTCGTATCATAAGTTTTATATCGTTTCTATTTGGTATTTCGTATGTTTTGTTCTACTCTGTTATCTCCTCTTCGACCTCCTCGACACTGCGCACCGTCGTTGTAGGCTCGTCGTTGGTTATTGGTGTGTGCGACATCGACTTTAGCAGCGCCTCGTCGCGCACAAATATGCGACCCTCCTCTACGGACTGGTGTTTTAGCTCTGCCTCGTACTCTGCAACAACCTCGGCGCGACGCTCGGCATAGAGCCTGCGGCGAATGTCGCTCTCGACAGATGCCATGGGTGCTATCTCACCCTTTAGCGCGCGGTCGGTGATGATGAAGTAGAATAGTGCATCGTCAGATGTCATCTGCTGCACCGTGGTCTTTGTGATAAGGTCGTTATAGGTGCGTGAGCGCTCTGTGGGTAGGTTGCTCAAAAAGTCGGAATAAGAGACCCACTGCGCTGTCATGTTGACGATGTTGAGTGAGTGCTTCATGGCCAATGCCTCGAGCTCCTGCCACTCGCCCTTCTTTGCGGAGTTGCGCATGGCGGTGGTTAGCGTCGTTGTGTTGCGGAATGTTTTTGGCACCTTTACCACTACACCCTGCACCACATTGTGGTCGAGCTTGAAGGCAGCACTGTTTGCGCGGTAGTAGGCTGCAATCTGCTTGTCAGTAATCTCCGTGTCAAGCGTCTTGTCGATGTAGTATTGGTCGAGCTGGCGCATCATGAGCGACTGACGATAACCCTCCACAAGGCGCTCAATATCCTCCGACGAGGTGAGTATCTCCTCTGCGCGCTTCATCTTCAGGCGGTTGAGCACCCAGTTCTCTGTGTACATGCGCATGAATGTTACGCTGTCAGCACCCTTTATTCCCGTGGGCATGTCTCTCATAACATCAGCTATGCGCAACTCAACACCATCAACCTTGGCGATTACGTCGTCATCAATTTTGACACTATCTCTCTTACTCTCCTCCATGCACGAGAAGAGCGCTATTGCCACCGCAAAGCATAGTATGTAGGTTAGTTTTCGCATATTCAACTTGCAAAGATACAATTTTTCTTTGTTTTAACGCATAGTTTGGAATATTATTGCGTAGCAATAGACTTTTTGTGGTGCAGGGAATGTGGCGTGCACTTATTGATTAAATGCAGATAGTAGCCTCGCTATGGCTTTTATAATTAC
>JAGBTW010000066.1 GCA_017631135.1 Alistipes sp. | reverse complement strand
TGCCCTCGTGGTTGCGACCGATGCCGAGCTCATCCTCTGCGCAGAGCATACCGAGTGACTCTACGCCACGAATCTTGCTACGCTTAATCTTGAACTCCTCGTCCGAGTCGATGGGGTAGAGCACTGCGCCTACTGTAGCACACATAACCTTCAAGCCCTTGCGGCAGTTTGCAGCGCCACAGACAATCTGCAGGGGTGCCTCTGCGCCAACATCAACGGTGGTGATGTGGAGGTGGTCCGAGTCGGGATGATCCTCGCAAGTGAGCACCTCGCCAACAACAACGCCCTTCAAGCCACCCTTGATGGTCTCAATCTTCTCGAACTCCTCGACCTCGAGACCAAGCTCGGTGAGTATTTCGGCAATGCGCTCTGCTGACAAATCACAGTCGAGATAGCGCTTAAGCCAGTTAAAAGATACGTTCATAGTTATATTGTTTTTATATTATTTCCGTTGTAATGGTTATAATCGCACAAAGATATGAAAAAATATCGAAATAGTGAAATTCCGATACTTAAATTTGTCCCTATTTTGTGGTTGGTAAGACTTCTATCGCTCTGCCTCGCGATAGATGTCGCGCAAGCGGTCCGACATGAAGTATTGGAATACGCCACGCAAGAACATATACATGGTGAAGGCCATCCACAGCGCGTTGTTGCCTATGAGCCAGCCGAGACCGTAGAGGATGGCGAAGTAGCATACTGATGACCATATCATCGAGTTGCGCATGATGCGACTGCGCGTAGCACCCACCATGATGCCGTCCATGACGAAGGGCATAGCGGCAGCAAGAGGAATGGCGATAATCCAGCCGATGTACTCCTCTGCCACGCTCAACAATACGGCACTGTCGCCCTGCTCGGGGTTTACGAGTAGGGTGAATATGTCGCGCCACCAACCTATGTATACGCCAATGAAGATGAACGACACGGCGAAGCACCATATCAAACAGAGCTTGATGCAGCGGCGCAACGATGCACCATCGTGTGCTCCGATAAAGCGACCTGTTAGCGCCTCGGCAGCGTAGGCAAAGCCGTCGTTCATGTATGAGAATAGGGTGAATAGCTGCAATAGTATTGTGTTGACAGCAAGTATATTAGCGTCGCCCGTATCAGCCGATGCTTTGGTGAAGAATGTGTAAACTGCAACAAGGCAGAATGTGCGCACGATGATGTCGCCATTGATGGAGAAGAAGCGGCGCATGCTATCCATATCCATAACCTCCTTCAGGGTTACCTTCACCAAGCGCTTGCTGTAGCGCAAGAGGATGATGGCAATCATGACCAACACGCCCGACCACTGTGCCACCACCGAGGCAAGAGCAATGCCCTCCAAACCCATAGAGCCAACGATGGAGAAGATGTAGCTGCAACCGATATGCAGCACGTTGACTAATATAGCCACAGACATGGGTACTACAGCGTTTTGCATGCCCGTGAGCCAGCCATTGAAGGCAAAGAGCAGGATGCCCGCAGGGACAGCCCAAATGCGTGTGTAGAAGTAGTCGGCAATCATGTTGCGCGACTCCTCGCTGCCTGTGTCCATAAACCACAATGAGAACTCGCCAATGGGGTATTGAAGCGAGAATGCGAGGATACCAACGCCTAATGCTACGATTATTGAGCGCCAGAGCATTAGTGAGTATTCGCGGTGGTGCTCTGCGCCGTAGGCTTGTGCCGTGAGACCACTCGTTCCCATGCGGATGAACGAGCAGTTCCAGTAGATGAAGTTAAAGATCGTAACACCAATCGAGAGCGCGCCGATGGCGAGTGTTCCCTCACCACCGCAGGCACGACCCGCGATGAATGTCGAGGCGATGCCCATGAGGGGTACCGTGACATTCGAGATGATGTTTGGTATGGCTATTCGTAGTATATCTCTATTCATAATGGCACAAAGGTACGATAATTTTGCGATTTTTTGGGCATGGTAATTGCAAAAGTGTTGAAAGTCAAAAAAAATAGTTACCTTTGCGCAAATTTTTTTATTAAGAATAAGTATAAAATGAAAAACAAGAACACAGACTCAACAGCCAATGTATCGCGCTTTGCGCGTGACAAGCGTCAGCGCGTTAGCACAGCAGAGCATGTTGAGCGTAGTCCCCGCCCACGCCGTGAGGCTGACAGCGAGGGAGGCCGCGAGTTCCGTACTCCAGCGGCAAAGACCGAGAAGCGTACATCGTACAACCCTCACTTCACAGCCGACAACCGTTTGCGTCCCGAGTATGAGCAGCGCCCACGTCGCAACGACGATGGCGAGCGTGCTTCACGCAGCTTCAACCGCCCCGAGCGCGGTGAGCGCACAGAGCGCACTTTCAACCGCGAGGAGCGCAACGACCGTGGCTTTGGTCGCACAGAGCGCGGCGAGCGTAGCTTCAACCGTGGTGAGCGTACAGAGCGCAGCTTCAACCGCCCCGAGCGTGGCGAGCGCACAGAGCGCACCTTCAACCGCGAGGAGCGCAGCAGCGACCGTGGTTTCAAGGGAGGTGCAAAGCGTGGTGGCGCTACAAAGCGCGACGAGAAGCCTCGCTCATACCCCAAGTATAACCCCAACCAGGCAACAGGCGAGATTCGTCTCAACCGCTTCATCTCGCAGTCGGGCGTATGCTCACGCCGCGAGGCTGATGATTTCATTCTTGCTGGTGTAGTTACCGTTAACGGTCAGGTGGTTACCGAGCTCGGTACAAAGATTTTGCCTACTGACGAGGTACGTTTCCACGACGAGAAGCTCCAGGGCGAGAAGAATGTATACCTTGTGCTCAACAAGCCCAAGGGCTATGTGACTTCGCTCGACGACCCCCATGCAGACAAGACCGTGATGGACCTTGTGAAGAATGCATGCACCGAGCGCGTATACCCCGTAGGTCGTCTCGATAAGAACTCGCTTGGTCTACTCCTTATCACCAACGATGGCGACATCACACGTCAGCTCACACACCCCTCATACCACAAGAAGAAGATCTATCAGGTGACACTCGATAAGCCTCTCACTCGTGCCGACATGGACTCTCTCACCGAGGGCATCACACTCGAGGATGGCGACATCTTTGCTGACGAGGTGGCTTATGCATCAGAGGATAAGCGCACCGTGGGTGTTGAGATTCACTCTGGTCGTAACCGTATCGTGCGTCGTATGTTCGAGCACCTCGGCTACACCGTTCAGAAGCTCGACCGCGTATACTATGCTGGTCTCACAAAGAAGAACCTTAAGCGTGGCGACTGGCGTTTCCTCACGCGTGATGAGGTTATGCGTCTAAAGACTGGTCAATACGAGTAATTTGTTGTGATAGTGGCGCATCTGCGGCACATCCCTAAAAGTAGACCTCCCAGGGCTGTACTAATATGTACTATCCCTTGGAGATCTCTTTTGTGATGCACCACATCTGCACCACTCTAACAACAAATAATTTTTCGTGATAGTGGCACTACTTCGCCACCTCAATCATTGGGCTGAATGGGACGTACATCAAAGTACTACCCATCCAGCCCAATTTCTTTATCGGCGGCAAATCACTCAACTACTCTCCTCTACCCTTAACTACCTCAAATCACAATCTTCCCATATACGCAAACAAAAAAACCGAGGCACATTGCTGTACCTCGGTCATTTGTGACGCGTTGGGCGTCGAATGGCGCATTAGCGTACCTGGCGGATAATCTCGCCACCGTGCTTGATAGCCTCCTCGTTCTGGGGCAACATCTTCCATGCGCGCTCGGGCAAAGTCTTCTTCAAACCAGCCATTACGTTCTCCATAGCTACAACGGGGCGAACCTTGAGGTATGCACCCAAAATCATAGTGTTGAACAACTTAGCCTGGCCCAAACGTGCGCACTCTGCAGTAGCGTCAATCTGGTAAACGCTGATGTCGGTACGAGTGGGGTGGCTTGTGATACCGTTTGTGTCGTAGATAAGAACGCCACCGGGCTTAACCTGGCTCTCGAACTTATCCATAGACTGCTGGTT
>JAGBTW010000065.1 GCA_017631135.1 Alistipes sp. | reverse complement strand
TCCCTCTTGCCCCGTCAAGGATTTCATTATCGACGAGCTCTCCTGGCGCCTTGAGTAACCCGCAAAGCTACGCCTCTATACCCTCTGTCATGTCTATACCCTCTGTCATGTTGAGCGAAGCGAAACATCTCAAGGTCTCCGTGACGGTCGACGGTCGTACTGCCCGATAGATCCTTCACTTGCGTTCAGGATGACAGTGGACGCTATCAACGCTTGTAAGCGACAATCAATCAAATAAACAAAGGGATGACACTATCACTGTTGATAGCATCATCCCTTTTGTCTCTTAAGTCTCTTTGGTCCCTTATGTCTCAAAAAGAGTTAATATAGCCCTACCTCCTAAACTCCACAACAAGTGATGTCATGGGTGCTACGGTAAGGTTCTCCATCGCTACGCTCTCGCCTGTGATGACGTTGCGACCTAGGTTGAGTCCCTCCGTAATCTCGGCATAGCGGCTCCAGGGCACTGTGCGCTCCTGGTCGGAGTTGTTGATGTATACGAACACCACCTCCGCGTCGTTATAGCGGAAGAAGGCGTAGGTGTTGTCGCGGTCGATGAAGTGTAGGGTCTTACCGTTGTGGATGACCTCCTTCGTCTTACGCCAGTTTAAGAGCGTATGAGTGTGGTCGAAGACCTCCTTCTGGTCGCCACTATGCTCGCTGCGGTCAAAGAGGTTTACAGCGTCACCCTCCCAGCCACCAGGGAAGTCGACACGGAGCGTGGGGTGACCCATAGAGCGGTTTGTAGAGCGGAACATGAGCTCGTCGCCGTACAACATCTGTGGCATGCCTCGCATTGTGCATAGGAGCGTAGCTACAATCTTCATCTTGCGTGCATCGCCTTCACACACGTCACCAATACGGTCAGTATCGTGGTTAGCAGCCATAATCATCATATTAGAGAGGTCGTGGTATACGAAGTCGTGCGACACAACATCGTATACGCGTGTCATGCCTGTGCCCCAGCCACCGTTGCCACTCTCGGTCATCGCAGCACGAATGGCGTCATGCAACGGGAAGTCCATGATAGACTTGAGGTGCGAGTTGAAGCCATCCTTGTTGTAGTTGTCGCCCTGCCAGTATGCAAGCTGTGGAATAGACGATGTCCACACCTCGCCCACGATGTTGAAGTTGGGGTACTCTGCCATAACAGCCTTGCACCACTCGCTCATGGGCATCTTCTCGTTGTAGGGGTATGTGTCCACGCGGAAGCCGTCGAGATTTGAGTACTCAACCCACCATATTGCCCACTGCTGGAAGTAGCGCAATAGGTATGGGTTGTCGAGGTTCATATCAGCCATCGAGCGGTCAAACCATCCGCTCTCCATCTGGTAGAGGTCGGCCTTCGAGGCGTTGAAGTCCATGTTGGTTGAGAATGTCCAGTTCGACTGTGTGTAGTTGTCCCACTGGTGTGTCCAGTCCTTGAATGGCTGGTCGTCGTACCACCAGTGTGTTGTAGAGCTGTGGTTGGGCACGATGTCCATGATGACCTTCAAGCCGCGCTTGTGGCACTCCTCAACATACTCCTTGAAGAGCTCGTTAGTGCCGTAGCGTGGGTCGATGAGGTAGTAGTCGCTGCACGAGTAGCCGTGGTACGAAGCACCATTCTCGTTGTCGAGAAGTAGGGGAGTAGACCAGATGGCGGTAGCTCCAAGGTCGGCGATGTAGTCGAGGTGCGCAATCATGCCCTCGAGGTCACCACCATGGCGCAACCATGGCTTTGTGCGGTCTGCCTTCTCGGCTGTGTCGTTGGTGTTGTCGTTCGCAGGGTTGCCGTTCGCAAAGCGGTCGGGCATGATGAGGTATACGAAGTCGGCAGTGGTGAAGCTTGCGCGCTCACGCGAGCCCTCTCTGCGCTCGGCGATGGTGTACACATAGTCACGCTTTGTCTTGCCATTTGTGAAGCGTAGCGTGTAGTCGCCCGCCTTGGCATCTGCTGCTATGGCGACATCCACGAAGATGTAGTTGGGGCTCTCGGCCTTGTGGATGGCTGTAACCGCCACGCCCGAGTCTGCGGGTAACACCTCCACGTTGCACTCGGCAATAGCCTCGCCGTTAATCATAAGCTGCAGAGGCATCTCCATGCCCACCCACCACGATAGTGGCTCGACATGCTTGATATCAATCTTGGGTTTTGCTGCCATGGCCGTAAATGTTGCAGCCATAAGCAACAGAGTTATTAAACACTTTTTCATAATCATCTTGCTACTTTTTTACCAATATGCGGTAGTTCCATGGTGCTATGTACTCGTCAACATGGCTCTTGAGCTCTGTGCGCTCGCCTGTCATGGCATCGTAGTATGTGCCAGCGTAGATGCCCGTGTTGAAGTCGGCATGAATGGTGTAGGGCGAGAGGTTCATGATTGCCACCACGCGGCTGCCACGCACCTCGCGCACGAAGGTCATCATGCAGTCCTTGGCGTTGTTCTCAATCTCTATAACCTCGCCACCACGCTCACCCGCTGCCAACGCTGCCTCGCTATGCTTGAGGTCACACAAGCGGCGATAGAGCTCCGTAGTGCGGTTCTCGGCATATAGCTCGGTGGGTATGTAGTCGCGCTCAAAGAACTCGAACGAGTGGTCATAGCCCACCTCCTGACCCGTGTAGATGAGGGGCATCGTCGAGGGCATGAGGAAGGTCATGGCGGTCATAACCTCCAACGCATTACCGAAGCGCTGCTGCTCCGAGCCGCTCCACGAGTTCTCGTCGTGGTTCGAGGTGAAGCTCATGCGCATAGCCTCTGCGGGATACTTCGCGCGCTCCGAGTGTATAGCGTTGCGCAAGTCCCACACGCGGCGTGCACCCTTGGCAATGTCACACATGATGTGGTGGATGTTCCACTGATAGCTCATGTTGAAGGCGCGGTCAAAGAGGTTGTCCTCCTCGGCCTCTGCCAGCATGAAGATGTCGGGCTTTACGCGGTGAAGCTCCTCTGCTGCCTCCTGCCAAAACTCTATGGGTACAAGCATCGCCATGTCGCAGCGGAAGCCGTCGATATTGAACTTCTCGACCCAGTGGCGCATGGCGTCGATATGTCCGCGCCATACGTCGTGGTTGGCATAGTTGAGTTTCGCAGTGTCGCTCCAGTCCCAGGGTACCTTCGCAACGCCATTCTCGTCGCGCTCATACCAATCTGCTGGGCACTCCGTAATCCAGCGTGCGTCGCGTGCTGTGTGGTTTGCCACCCAGTCCAAGAGCACCTTCATGCCGAGTGCGTGTGCACGGTTTACGAAGCTCTGGAACTCCTCCTCGGTGCCAAACTCCTCGTTCACGGCCTTGTAGTCGCGTATCGAGTAGTACGAGCCGAGCGAGCCTTTGCGACCCTCGATGCCGATGGGGTAGATGGGCATGAGCCAAATGGCGTCGATGCCTATCGAGCGCAGGAACGTCAATCGCTCCGCTGCTGCGCTAAACGTGCCCTCGGGTGTGAGCTGTCGGATGTTAAGCTCGTAGAGTACTGCCGAATAGCTCCATTCGGGATTTTTGTATGTCATTAACCTTTTCAGTATAAAGAGAGTACGCCACCCCTTAAGAGCGGCGTACCCCAATCGTTAGTTATTACTTTGACAAGAGCATGAAGCCCCAAGCCTCGAGCTCTACAACGTCGCCCGCAGCGAAGTTCTTTGTCTCGCCACATACGCAAGTGTAGTCGCCCGCAGCCTCCTCGGTGATGGTGAGTGTTGTGGGCTCTGCAGAGAAGTTGAATACGCACAACACCTTGTTGTCGTTCTTCTCGCGTGTGAATGCAAGCACTGTCTCGGGAGCACCCTCAACATATACGATAGGTGCTACGTCGTTGCCAGCAGCCAAAGCCTCGTTGTCGTGGCGGAAGGCGCAGAGACTCTTGTAGAAGTTGCGGTACTCCTTGCCATACTCG
>JAGBTW010000064.1 GCA_017631135.1 Alistipes sp. | reverse complement strand
CTCGCCAGGCTTAATCTGGAACTCTTCGCACACACCAACAAATGCAGGCTTGTCGTAACCCTCCTCGTTGATGTCGCCAGCAGTAACAGTAGCCTTGTAGAAACCACGGTAGAGGTACTCGCCATTGAAGAGAGTAGCCGACTCGTACAGCTTCTCGTAGTCAAAAGGCGCGTTGTCGCGTGTCTCGTCATATCTTACGCCCTCAACCAAAAGAGCGAAATCCTCGAGCGCTGGTGTTGTACACTCCACATTGTAGCCCTGTTCAGACTCCTCTGCAGCGCGCTCTGCCTTCACCTCGGCATCTGCACCGAGAGTGATTGACACCTGACCCATAGCCTTTGGATCGCCTGTGTTAGGCTCCTTCTCCGAGCACGAAGCCAGAGCCATAGACACAAGTAGTGCCAAAATAGAAAATCTTTTCATAAATTTTGTTTTTAGTGTTTATTGTTTGTTATATTTTGATTTTCAAAATGCTTACAACTCTATCGACACCTTGATATTGTCGATATAGAGCCAATAGTTACCGTTACAGTTACTCTTGTTATTAGCCGATGATACAATCCAAGCAAAACGGTACTGATTTGTAACATTCTTCACCAACATGCTCTTCGTATTGCCGATAGAGGTATACGAACCACCCGAAGTGGGAAGAGCCTCGCCATTGATATACGTAATAGCCAACGACGATGGAGCGCGATCCATATAACCACCACTCGTTATAATCGATGCAGCACCAGTATCATCATAGTTGACAACCTCTCCATCCTTTTGCTGGTCCAAACCAAAGTAGAGCAAAGGTGATGCATTTGGCTTTGAACCCAAAAGGTTTGGCTTACTCTCACTAATGCTATTGCTATAGTTGTAGCTTATGCGAAGCTGTGGCGATGCACCATCCTTTAGCCCAGACATAAGTGGCGTATAGAGTCGTCCCTTGTAGAATGCACCTGCCAAAAGGACATGCTGATAACGACCACATATACGCACAGCACCATTCTGCATACCGATACGCGTACCCCACCAACCAGGGAGATTTTGACCCGAAAGTTCTGTGATGCCAACATACAAATCCGACTCTCCTGTTCCCGGGTTATCGTGTCCATCATTCCATGTTGGCACAGAGGAGAAGTCCTCGGCAAAGAGATATGGAACATCCATACTGTATGTGTGTTCTGTGTAGTCCGTAAGGTTACCTATATTAATACTTGTCTCAACAACAGCATGCTTTGAGTCGAAAACCACACGCCATGAGGTGTTGTCATACTGGTCTGCATCGAACTCACCCTCATAATCTATTGAATATCTATTAGCCGCATTTCGCTCGAAATGTCCCATATAGGTACCGCTTGCATCATATATATCGAAGAAGTTAAACGGCTCACCAAGATACTCGTGACCAATGGTGAAGTGGAGTGCCGTATAGAGGGGATATATCTCGGGGATATGCATCTTGATGGGGGTGATGCTTCCGCGCTTAAACTCGCGGCTCAAGCCGTATGTCGCGATGTTGGATCTGCGACGCTCGCCACGCACATGGTAGCTAACATCGCCATCCACAGTACCAGGCAATACAAAGACCCAAATTTCGCTACCCGCATCGAAGCCCTCCTCGCTGCTCACTGTGATAACATTGGTCATATTCGTGTAGGTAGGCTTTGCATCGGGCTGCGTAACGTCGAAGGTAATATCTCCCACAACAGGTGTGGGGAAGGTAATCTCCAACGAGTAGAACTTCGACGACGACTTCTCCACAAAGCTATTACGACCCTCTGGGATGGTAATCTTGAGGGCGTGCATTTGGTGGATAAACGACGTGTTGAGCTCCACCTGATATGGTGATGTGATTGCATCCGCCTCGAGTGTGCGGGCAACCATGATGTCGTAGCTGCTCTCATACTTACCCGACTGCTGGGCGGGCACGTTATATGTCACGCTCGTGCCACTTGTCGAAGCGGGCATGGGCGAACACATGTAGTAGGTGTAGGTACCAGGCTCTTGCTGCGCGATGTTACCCGCGAAGTATGCCTTGGTGTAGGTACCCGAGAAGTGGCGAAGCATGAACTGCGCACCCTCGGCAACAAACTCACCATCGCTATTTGCAGCCCACAACGCCAACTTGTCGCCAACAACCCAGCGGGTGTTGCCCTCCGCATCGACCATTGTGCGCGAGGCCTCAACGGGCATAGCAAACGACACCTCCGCAAGCTGCTGGGGCTGCGCAGGTATCTCCTCTGCTACCTCTTGGGCACACGACGCCGCAAAAAGCGAAAACACACCTAAAAAGTATAGTCTCTTTAGAAGCTTCATCAATATATTTTATTCTTTTTTTTATTTTCTGGCGGCAAATATAGAGCAAAGTTTTTCAATGAAAAAATAAATTCAACGAAACGACCCATTTGTAGAATTAATAACCGCATACACGCGCACGCACAACGAAATGCGACCCCGAGGCACACGCCCCGAGGTCGCACGATCCAATTATTTAGAAGTTACCTACTTACGAACAAACACGCACTTCGCATTGCGCGCAACAGAGACTTTCTCCACCTTTACGTCCTTGACAACGACACCATTTACGCCGTTAATTGCCAAGCCATTGCGAGTCTTTGACGCGCTGCTTATACCACCCAAGTAGTAATCCACAAACTCCTGCGCATCGCCCGCACCCTCGCGAGTACAGATAAAGCGCTCGCGGTAGACGGGGCTGGGGTTACCCTCCTTGTCGAATGCCACAGCGGCAATCATCATCTCTACATCCCACTGACCACGGAAATAGGCTGGAGACCAATTAGCGCCCACGTTGTAGAGGTTGTCGATGAGCACATTATCGCTAAATACTGCGGGGTCATCGAGACCCTCCTGGTATGTGAAGATCGTGTAGAGATAGCCATCGAACTCACCCTCGATGTCGACGCTCATGGGCAAGATAACCTGACCCTGGTAGTTGCTGAAGTACTCGGGGTTGATGGCGTATACCTCGTCGCCATCGTAGTAGGCATCGAAGCCCGCGGTGATGGTGATGTTGGCTATCACAGCCTCCTTGGTTGTGAAGTAACCACCCTCGCGCATAGCACCCATATAGGCAAATACGTTGGGGTTCATGGGTATGATGACTATTTTATAGTCCGTATCTGGCGTTAGCTGCGAGAGGCGACTCTCAACCATACCCTGTGCCAACTCATAGTAGCTAAACTCCCAGTAATCACCGTAGTAGTAGCTATTGAACGCATTGTCAATATATGCCTTTACCTCCTCCTCGGTGGCATCTGCCTCAAAGACATTCCAGTAGTAGCAAATGCTATAGTCCGAGGGCTTGATTGTAACATACGCCTCGCGGTCGTCGATGTTCGTTACCTCGATGTCGTAGACACACGCATCAATATCACCCGCCTTGAGCGTCGTGATGTTCTTGCGCGTAATCTTCGTTGTCAGCGTGCCCGCCTCGTAACCAAAGAGCAACACCGCATACTCCGTATCGGCCTCCATGCCGCTAAACTCACCCTCGATGTCGCCATTGAAGATGTAGTTGTAGAGATACGATGTACCATAGTTAGTGAGAATATGGTTAAATATCTCGGCATCGTCACGCAACTTACCTATCTCCTTTGCAGGGATGGCAAAGATGGCGTATGGGTCATCATTGGTGGTCTGCACCTTGACGTAGAATGTCGACTGCGTAATGTCTGAAATCTCCATCGAGAGCTTGTTGTTTGAGGGCTCTATAGCGCCAATCTCAAACTCCTCAAAAGAGACCTCGCTCATGCGCTCACACTGCTCGTTCCACTTGAACGCAAAGGCAATATACTTCGTGTTTGCCATGCCCTCAAACTCGTATGCAGTAGCCAGGTAATCAGTGTTATACTCGAATGTCTCGGCGAGTGTATACTCCCAATATGCATAGTCGTCAATCACGTCTGCAAGCACAGCGTCTGCCGCCACATTAATATCCTTGCCGTAGAGGGTCTCAAAATCCTCGTAGGTGATAAGGTTGTTGTAGTACGCCACGCCCTCGTGCGAAGGGGTGATTGAAATGTGCGCGATGGCACGATTTACGGTGATATCGAAGTCGAAAGTTACATCATTACCCGCGTATGGTGCTGTTGTGGTGAAGGGTGCAGAGTAGATAGATGTGGTCTTTATGCCAGCGGTGTTCATACCATATACATATACCACATAGTCCCACTCTGGGTCGAGTCCAGCCATGCGGAGGTTAGAGTGTGAGCCCTTGCTCAAGATTGATGCGAGATACTCCTCGAGCGCCACGCCACTCTCTTCTGCCATGCCGATGTAGTAGCGCATATCCTCGTCGAAAACCTCATCTTCGCTCATCTCGTCAAACCACGCCTTGTCGACAATCTGACCTACCCACGTTGTCTCCTCGTCGAGCGCCTTTACGCTGAATACCACCGCTGTAGCCTCTACGCTGTCCACCGTGATGGTGAGAGGGTCTAACCATGCCTGCTGCTTGATGCTAATGCTCTTTGTCTCGTTGCCATAGCCAAGTGTGAGCTGTGTCGAG
>JAGBTW010000008.1 GCA_017631135.1 Alistipes sp. | reverse complement strand
TTATAATTACTTTTAGCACCTGTCGTCATGTGGGTATTAAAATAATACCCATGTAGTGGTTAAAGAGAAATAAGGGAGGGCGAGGTAATAAGAATTAGTAATGAGTAATTAGCAATTAGTAATGAGTTGATAATCAATGTTGTCATGTTGAACGAAGTGAAACATCTCGAGGTCTCCGAGACGGTCAACTGTCGTACTGCCCGCGAGATATTTCGCTTACGCTCAATATGACGCAGTCAACTGTCGTTAATAAAGACTAAAACACCCTGTTACTCCCAACTACACCCAACTACCCCATGCGTTTGCGGGTTACATTTTTGTAACCCGCAAACACGACAAAAGAGACATTAAGAGACAAAAGGGACATAAGCGATGTCGCGGACAAAATAAAAAACTATGTCATGCCGAGGAGGGGTAAATCAATGAGTAATGAGTAATTAATAATTAGTAATACACTGATAATCAATGTTGTCATGTTGAACAAAGTGAAACATCTCGAGGTCTATGAGATGTATCGCTTTTCTCAACATGATGCGTGCGGAGGGAATTAAAAAGGGTCGAGGTGTGTTTGTCCTCGACCCAATCAAATATTGTAGATTCACTATTGCTATTACCACTTACAAAATCTTGACAAGTGCTGCGACGGCGCGACCGCGGTGCGAGATAGCATTCTTCTCGTCGGCGCTCATCTCGGCAAATGTTCTATCGTAGCCCTTCGGAACGAACAAGGGGTCGTAGCCGAAGCCCTCATTGCCCGAAAGTGAGGTGGCGATAGTGCCCTCCACGATGCCCTCTACCTGCTCCTCTATGCCGTTGCGAATGAGCGATATAACGGTGCGAAAGCGCGCATTACGGTTCTCCTTATCCTCGAGCTCGCGCAGCAGTTTGGCGTTGTTGGCGGCGAAATCGTGACCATCGGTGGCGTAGCGTGCCGAGTGGACACCTGGTGCGCCGTTGAGCGCTTCGACCTCGAGGCCTGTGTCGTCTGCAAAGCAGTCGAGACCTGTGCGCTCGTAGACATAGCGCGCCTTGATTGAGGCGTTCTCGTCGAGCGTAGCTCCCGTCTCGGGAATATCCTCTGTTATGCCTACCTCCTTGAGCGTTACGAGCTCATATCCATCGCCCAGCACAGCGCTCACCTCGGAGAGCTTGTGGGCATTGTTTGTTGCAAATACGATACGTTTCATGATGCAAAGATACGAAAAATTATGGAGGTTGCATATTTCGCAGTTAAATAGAGTCTAAAAGCTCCTACAAATCGTAGCCATAAACATCGTCGAAGCACTCGATAACCACTCGGTTAGAGTTGTTTTTGAGTATCGTAACCTTCGCAACATCAGTGCTGTCGTATACGGCATCGTAGGCAGTTATGGTGAGCATGCCCGATGTGAAACTATTTGGTGATGAGTAGGTTATCTCCTCGGTAATCTTTGTGGTTATGGTGAGCGGCTTGCGGGGATTCTCCTCGGGGTCTACCATCGTTAGTGTGCCCGTGTAGCTGATGATTGGGGTGTCGCTCATTGTCGTGGTTGTAGCCTCCACGATGAACTCTCCCTCGCCCGTAGACTCGCTGTTGTAAATCTTGTCGAAGCGCGCCATGTAGCGACCACTCGCAAGGAGTGTTACGGTGAGGTCGTAGCCCTTGCCACCACTTCGTGTGATGTGCCAACGGTCGTTGTACATCTCCACGTCCACGCAGTATTTCGTGTTGTACGAAGTGACGTATGTTAGTGAGTGTATATTTCCATATTCGGTGATAATGGCGTTGCTGAAGTAGGTGTCCCTATAGTTTTCCCTTTGGGTCTCATCCTCGATGTTTAGCATGTGGTTGTACTGCGCTACGAAGTCGAAAATCTCGTTCACGCGCTCGAGGTCGTGACTCGCTATTTGCCATAGCCTCAAACCCAATGTGCGCTCTGCCTTGTAATCTCCGCCACCCCATTCGCACGCTGTTGTTGTGAGCATAAGCGCCACAGCAACAATATATTGTAATATCTTTTTCATACGATTTGCTTAATCTAAATTATAGGAATAGAGTTAAAATCTTCCGCCTATGCCGCAGCGCACGACGCCACTTGCTCCGCCACCAATCTCGGCAAAGCCAAAGACGTGCTTACCTACGGTAATGCCGAAGTAGGTCATATCTAACGTGGGTGAGATTATAGACTCTTTGCCACCTATCTTGGTGCCGATGCCCACACTGATGCCCGAGTAGAGGCTCACGAGGTCTCTGCGCAGGTAGTCGAAGCGCAGGCTAACCGCAGTGCTCAATATAAGCGCACTTTTGGTGCTTATGCGCTTGTGTGTGCCTATGTGGCGCTTGTGCTGATATAATCCCATGATTGAGGCTTTAGCGCCAATGACCAACCACCTATTTACATAGCGACCATACTCCAACGATATGGGCGGCACGAAATATACAGATCCGTCGTAGTAGCGCTTATCTGCCAACTTCTCGCTTGCGGTGAAGGGGTACTCGTCGGTTTCGAGGTCGTATGTGAGCTCATTTAACATTAATAGGGGTAACAAGCCAGGTGCGCCTATGCTGGTGCGAAGGTCGTTGTTCCAGCGACGCTCCTCGTGTGTCTCCTTCTGCTTGCTGACGTAGAAGGTGCTTGTCGAGTCCGCCTCTGCGTATCGCTGTGCCGTAGCGCCAAGGGGAAGAAGCACAGAGACGATGCATAGTGATAGAAGAAGTAGTCTGTTTCTCATAGTCGAAAGTTGATAGTTTTAGCGGTTAATCTTTTTGCAAAGATAACGCGTTTTGAGGCGTGCGACCAAATTTTTAGCCTCCAAATTTTTCCGCGATGCCCTACTTAAAGTGTTGAAACAGAGGGTGTTGCAAAATGCAAATTTGCGAATTTTTCATCTTGCTGATAATCAGCTAGTTACGCGCATGGTAGTGTTAACGTGCAGAAACACAGTATTTTATGATGTAAACCACGTTGCAAAAACGCTATTTTGCTCGCCATTATTGATTGGTCGAGTCTCTATCTCGCAACCTCCAGCTCGGCAAGCCGCTGGTCCATGACAACCTTGTCGATTATGGTCTTTACGATTGTGTCAATCTCGGAGTTGTCCGAGTAGTCGGCGGGGCATACATGGTTTACGCGGTTGTCGCGGATAAGCTCGTTGAGCAGTGTGCGCTGACCCTCCTCCTCGGGGTTGTATACCGCGATGGAGTGACCGCCGAAATTCTTGACGAGCTTCATGCAGGGGATGTCCGTAGTTCCGTCGCCGAAGTAAATCATGCGCGAGAATGGCACGGGGCGCTTCGACTCCTCCATAAAGCGATTTACATCCTTGGTGTCGAAGACCGACTCCACGCCCTTGTTTATCTTGAATATGAACTGCGTCTTGTTGGTGTAGTTCACCGTCACAGCGGGCCAGTAGGCTATGCCGTCGACATTGTAGAGATAGGAGCATGCGTAGATGTTCTTGAACTCGTGGGCTATGCTTGTGCCCTCGATAATCTCCTTGAGACCCGACGAGTTGACATAGTGCAGTATGCGCACGCCGCGCTCCTTGCCATACTCGTTTATGCGCTTAAACCACTCCTCTACGCCGCGGTAGAACTTGACGTTGCGACCCGACTCGCGGAATGCCTCGCGACGTAGCGATAGACCCTTGGACTGCGCCGCCTGGAGCATGCGCGCCATGTAGGTTAGCACCTGGTCGGCATCTTGCTCCTCGGCGAGGGTGTTTGCCTCGTGCCAAAACTCCATGTTGCTCTTGCCCACAGCGGGAATGAAGTCATACTCCTGCATATTGCCTGGCGCAAGCGTGCCGTCGAAATCGTATATAAGCGCTACGGTAACATTCTCTTTCATACAATTTTTATATTAAATTGGTTCAAAATTAAGGAAAAATTACTATTTTTGCAATAATTAGAGACAATTAATTGTGTATCATGGAGAAAAAACTATATCGTTCGCCCGATAACCGCATGATTGGCGGTGTGTGTGGCGGCTTGGCTGAGTATTTGGGTGTAGACCCCACGGTTGTACGCCTCATCATGGCATTGGTAACCTTCGTTGGTGGTATGTCGCTACTTGTCTATTTGATTATGTGGCTGATCATCCCCGAGAAAAAATAGAAAAGAGAGATTATGGAATTTAAGGAAGTAGTAAAAAAGCGCCGTTCTACACGCCGCTATACAGGTAAACCCGTTGAGGTTGAGAAGCTTCGCGCGGCCATGGAGCTCGCACTTCGTGCCCCCTCGTCAAAGAATACACGCTCGACACGCCTTATGGCTGTTACCAATCTCGATAAGGTGCACGCCCTTGGTCGCCTGCGCGATTGGGGCTCGAGCCTCTTGGAGGAGGCGGGCGCTGCAATCGTCGTTATGGGTGACCCCGAAGCATCGCCCATGTGGCAGACAAATGCCGCTATCATGGCTACGGTGCTGCAGCTCGCACTTGTTGATGAGGGTCTTGCTTCATGCTGGGTGCATGTGGGCGACTACCTCACAATCAACGACGACCCCTCAAGCCAGCGCAGCGAGGACTATGTCAAGGATGTTGTGCCCGAGATACCCGCGGAGTACCGCATCCTCTGTGTCATCTCTATCGGCTATGCGGACTACACCCCCAAGCCCCTTCCCGACTACGAAGGCCCCGAGCGCATCTTGTTTGCGGAGTAATAACGAGTGAAAAATAGAGAATTTAGGGAATTCAATGAATGTAGTTTTTTTGATACTCTCACTAATTTCCCTAAATTCTTTAATGTCACTAAACACCCATCTTATTCACTCTATTACTCTTAACTACCCCTGCTACCCATCACTACTCTTACCTCTCGTTACTCCCTCTGTCATTTCTGAACGAAGTGAAGGATCACCAGGTCTCCGAGGCGGTCGACGGTCTTACTGCCCGAGAGATGCTTTACTGCCGTTCAGCATGACAACACTAATTGTCAAGGTGTTACCAATTGCTAATTACTCATTACTCATTGATTTACCCCTCCTCGGCATGACATAGTTTTTTATTTTGTCCGCGACATCGCTTTTGTCCCTTTTGTCTCTTAATGTCTCTTTTGTCGTGTTTGCGGGTTACATTTTTGTAACCCGCAAACGCATGGGGTAGTTGGGTGTAGTTGGGAGTAGCAGGGTGTTTTAGTCTTTATTAAAGACCAGTTGCTGCGTCATATTGAGCGTAAGCGAAATATCTCGCGGGCAGTACGACAGTTGACCGTCTCATAGACCTCGAGATGTTTCACTTCGTTCAACATGACAACATTGATTATCAACTTATTACTAATTACTAATTGCTAATTGCTCATTACTCATTGATTTGCCCCTCCTCGGCATGACGGGTTTTATTTTGTCCGCAATTGCCCTTATGTCTCTAATGTTAATACAAAAAAACAAACTACCCTCGACCGATGAGTCGAGGGTAGTTTGTTTATTAAGATGTTACGGGATTACTTAACGCCGTTCTTGCCGGTGTTGAGGAACTCAACGAAGGCGTCGATGTCGGTGTTGTAGCCGCGAGGACCTGCCAATACGGTCTCACCGTCGGGTGAGAGAAGGATGTAGCCAGGCTGTGCGTTTACACCCCAGCGCTCCTGTGCAAACTTCGAGTTGATAGAGCCGAGACGCTTACCACCCTCAACCTTTGTCATATCGTCAACATAGAGTGCGCAGATGACAAAGTCGTTCTTCAACATAGGCAATACGCGGTCGTCGCTCCATACCATAGTCTCCATCTCGCGGCAGTTGTTACATGCGTGACCTGTTACGTCGATGAAGATAGGCTTGTTAGCAGCTGTTGCAGCCTCTACAGCCTCCTCGAAGTCGAAGTGACCCTCGAGCTGGTGGGGCAAGTGCAAGAAGTCTGCGTACTTGCGACCAGAGTTAACATTCTCGTGGTGACCGTTAACGCGGTAGTCCTGTGTGCTCATAGGAGGAATGTAACCTGATACAGCGTTGAGAGGTGCACCCCACATACCTGGGATGAGGTATACTACGAATGAGAACACTGCGATAGCGAGTGAGAGGCGGAATACAGAGACGTGCTTAACCTCGTCGTCGTGAGCGAAGCGAAGCTTGCCAAGGAGGTACAAGCCCAAGAGTGAGAATGTAACGATCCAAATAGCGAGGTATGTCTCACGGTCGAGCAAGCCCCAGTGCATAGTCTGGTCTGCGGTCATCAAGAACTTCAAACCGAGAGCGATCTCGATGAAACCGAGGACAACCTTTACAGAGTTCAACCAACCACCGCTCTTGGGCAAGTTCTTAAGCAATGCGGGGAACCAAGCGAGGAGTGTGAAGGGCAATGCAAAGGCGATAGCGAAGGCTGCCATGGTGATGATAGGCATCCAGATGTTTGTGCTGCCGCTTGTAGCCTCGATGATAACGTTACCTACGATAGGACCTGTACATGAGAATGACACGAGTACGAGTGTCAAAGCCATGAAGAAGATACCTACCAAGCCGCCCTTATCTGCGCCCTCGTCGCTCTTGTTAACAAGGCTTGAAGGAAGGGTAATCTCGAATGCACCGAAGAATGATGCAGCGAACACCATAAAGATAAGGAAGAAGATAAGGTTAGGAATCCAGTGAGTACCGATGAAGTTGAAGATGTCACCCGATACGTCGATGCCGAAGAGTGTCAAGCTCATGATGATGGCGATGGGCAAAACGTAGAGAGCCACGATAAAGATACCATACATCAATGCGCGGAGACGACCCTGTGCGGGAGACTGTGAGCCCTTAACGAAGAACGATACGGTCATAGGCACCATGGGGAATACACAAGGAGTCATCAACGCTGCGAAGCCCCAAAGGATAGCTGTGATGATTGAGCTCCAGTCGAGTGTAGACTCTGTGGTGTCGTCAGATGTAGTTGCAGCTGCAGCAGCTACGCCAGGCATCTGGATGGTGAACTCGGCGATGTTTGCTGTGCACTGGTTTGTCTCGTTGGTGCAGATAGTTGCGTTGATGTAACCTGCAACCTTCTGACCAGCCTTTGCCTCAATCTTCTGAACATAGATAGCCTGGTTGAGGTAGATGAACGAGGGCATGCCTGTGAGCTCGTCGATGCCGTGCTCCTCGGGTGTGAGGGTCTCCTCGATGTCGCTCGCTACGGTAGCGTTCTCGAACTCGAAAATAGGAGCAGAGAAGTCGCTCATGGGGTAGCCGTGGTAGCCATCCTTAATTGCGCCGTCGAAAATGATAACGAAGATGCCCTCGCTATCCTCCTCTGCAGTGATAGTCCACGCTACGTTGGGACTGTCTGCGTCGTTGCCTACCTTAACGGTAGTCTTTGCAACCTCTGTCTCATTGGCCATTGCTGCGAAGGGCAATGCAAGCGCCAATGTGAGCATAAGAGTCTTGAAAAGTTTTTTCATAAAGTTTAATTTGGTTAAAAAATTATTGTTTGATTATTAGTTGTTTACATCTCTATATCTGTGACATCGTCATCTGTGGGTGTGTACTCCTCGAGTGTCGATGCGAAGTCCTTGTTTGCGAGAAGCTCCTCTGTGCGACCATCCCAAATTTTGTAGCGTGAGGGTGACACTCCTACGCGCTGTTTGAAGTACTTGCCAAAGAACGACTGCGACGCGAAGTTGAGTTTCAGGGCTATCTCGCGGATGCTCAAGCCCGAGTATTTCAACAAGCGCTTCGCCTCGTATACCACAGCCTCGTCGATAAGCTTCGAGGCGTTGCGACCGCTCTTCTTTTTTAGGATGAGCGAGAGATATTTGGGTGTGATACCCATTTTTGAGGCGTAGAACTCCACGCTGCGCTCCGTGCTGCAGTGCTCGCGCAACAGGTCGAGGAAGTTGTTGAAGAGCTCGTCTGTGCGGTTGCTCACTGTGCCATTGCCGGGTAGGCTGTGCTGCTGGAGTATGCCCATGACATAGTGGAACATTGCGGCAAAGAGCGAGCTGATAATCTTCTCGCGGTTTGCTGTGGGGGCATAGTCGCAGAGCACCGAGCGCATGAGCTTCGATATGTCGTGTATGTATGCCGCCTCCTCGGGCTCAACCTGCACACATGGCTCGTTCAAGAAACCATGATATATAGATATGAGGTCCTGGGTGTCGACATGTATGCTGTTGAGGTACTGGCGCGAGTAGGTAATCATGTAGCCTGATGAGCGTATCGAGGCCTTGACCTGCTCAACAACGGTGTTCTCGTTGAATATGAAGAGGGTGTTTGGGCGTAGCTCGTGCATCTTGCCGTTGATTTTAATCTTGGCACTGCCGCTGACGGTCACACCTATCGAGACACCCTGTATGAGTGCCGTAATGTCGTCGAGCTCGCGAAACATAACCAGAGGCGTGATTACCATGTCCTCCGAGTAGTATGCGGTCTCGAAACGCGATTTGAGCTTGTCTATCGACGCTCTCTTAATGCCATCCTGCTTCATCCTGTTATCGTATGTGTCTTATAATAAACCCTTTTACATCTTTATTTTGAGCGACTGTGGCTCGCACACAATGTGCAGCGGGAAGTTGGGTCCTCGCTCGCCATCAACATCGGTTATGCGGTGCTGGCTCGATGTCACGTTCATCTCCGAACAGCGGAAGTGTCGCACAGCATCGGGGTGTCCACCCAGTACATAGCGCAACATGTTGCTGAACGATAGGTACTTGTTTCGCTTCTCGAGCACTATCACGTCAATCATGCCGTCATCAACGCGCGACTCGCGAGCCAGGGGTACGCGACCAGCGGTTACGCCGTTAAAGGCAAGAAACATGTATATGTCGCCCTCATACTCCTCCGTGGGGGTATTTATCTTTACCTTTACCGAGCGCATATCCCTCACGTCGTCGAGTCCTGGCTTGATGTATGCCAGCTTGCCGAACTGCTGCTTCGCCTTGCGCGATGTGCGCTGCGATGCCGAGGTGAATATGCCGAAGCTCAATATGTTCACAAAGTAGCTGTCGTTGACCTTGCAACAATCAATTTTGCGCTCCTCGCCATCGAGTATGCGCTTGAGTGCCATGCTCGGCAACGACGGTATGTCGAGAGCGTTGGCAAAGTCATTTGCTGTGCCCATGGGTACTATGCCCAACGTGGGGTTGATGCCTAACTTGCGCATGTTGTTGACAACATAGTTGATGCTGCCATCGCCACCACACACAATCACAAGCTCCATGTCGCGAGCATCCTCAAAGGGGTTTACGCCAAGCTGCAAGTGTCGTGGCTCGAGGTTTATGCCTCGCTCACGACATAGCTTCACCGCCTCGCGCGCAAACTTTACCGAAGTGCCTCTACCCGCTTTGGGGTTGTATAGTATCATCGCCTTGGTCATAGCTCGTCTATTTATCGCGATACTCCTCGGAGCATTCCACATCGTAGCCCTCGTCGCTGGCAAATATGAAGTAGTACCTCCAGCCATGCTCCTTTGCGCACTCCTCGGCAAGCGCCACTGCGCCGCCCTCCGAGCCGAGAGCCATGAACATCGTTGCTGCGGCATCTGCCTCGGCACATGTGGGAGCTATTACTGTTGCCGAGAGGAGCGTGCTCGACACGCTGTGTCCCGTGCGGGGGTCTATGGTGTGCACCACCTTCGAGCCATCCTCGGCGATGTAGAAGCGACGATAGTTGCCCGATGTTGCCATAGCGCCATTGTCGAGCGTTATAATCTTCTCTATGGAGTCCATAGCCATGTTGCCGTCGTAGGGTGTCTCGATGCCTATGCGCCACTCTTTGCCCTGGGCGTTGCGACCACGACAGCGTATCTCGCCGCCGATGTCGACTATGTAGTCAACTACGCCCAATGCCTCCAACTTTGTCGCCACAAGGTCAACGGTATAGCCCTTGGCGATGGAGTTAAGGTCAACTTGAGTGCGGTAGTCCTCCTTTATGAGTCGGTTATCCTCGATGCTGATGAGGTCGTAGCCCACAAACTGACACAAAGAGTCGACGTTGGGCACAGAGGTGCTCCTATCTTTGCCGAAGCCCCAAGCGTCGGTGAGGGGCTTGACGGTGATGTCGTATGCACCACCACTCATAGTGTAGAAGCGCTCGGCAAGGGTGATGTTGTAGATGAGGTGCTCGTCGAGCGTGTCGCACTCGTTGCGGTTGATGCGAGAGAGTAGCGACGTGGGGTCGAATATCGACATCGAAGCCTTCATCTCGGTGTCTACCTCTCTGACAATAGCCTCTATCTCGGGCTGCGATAGGGTAGTGCGACATGTCACCTGCACAAATGTGCCGAGCATATTACCGTTGGTGGTAATGTACTGGCTCTTTGGCGCGGTGCATGCCATCATGCTTGTTGCCACAAGGAGCATGATGCCGAGAAATAGCTTATGTAGTTTCAAAATAGACATTATTCTTGTGTATATATACGACCGACAAAGATAGTGAAAATTTCCAAATTTGAACCATCTACACTATTAAAAAATGAGTTTTATGCGAAATTTAGAAAAATGAGAGAGTGTGTGGTTGAAGTGTTTATTGCTATTTGAAATTGTATTATGGTCTTTCAAAAGAATATAAAACACTTGGTAAAAGAGTTGTTTTGTATGGGTTGTAAGGTTGGAAGTATGTGTGGTTTTGTGGCTTTATGAGGGTGGCTTTTTGTCTGCAAAAAGGTGGTTGTCGTTGATAAAATATCTATTTTTCTCTTTTTCTTTGAAAAAGGTTTTGCAGTTCGTGAAAAATGACGTATCTTTGCCGCACGCTCTGGCAGGATCTATTAGGTAAGGATGATCTGTCGTAGAGTGGAACCAGGGGCGTAATCCTCGGGAAATAAGAAGGATGCGCACCACAAAATCTTAAATTTTATGTATTTGACACCTGAAAAGAAGCAGGAGTTGTTTGGCCAGTACGGCAAGTCTACAACCGACACAGGTTCACCCGAGAGCCAGATCGCGTTATTCACTTATCGTATCAACCACCTTACCAAGCACATGAAGAGC
>JAGBTW010000063.1 GCA_017631135.1 Alistipes sp. | reverse complement strand
TGTGATGATTGAGGATGTTATCACGCAGCAACTCAACTCAATAGTCGAGCGCGAGAAGTTGCGCGCACACAACATCGAGGACCTCGATGCTATACTTGCGTCGGTGGCTACGAACATCGAGATGGCAACATACGAGAATAATGGCACAGGCGAGGAGGACACGATGGAGAGTACTTCGTCGGGCATAAGCTACATCCTCGGTCTTATCCTCGGCATGCTGCTATACATGCTACTTATATTGTATGGACAGATGGTGCTCACATCGGTTGTGGAGGAGAAGTCGAGCCGCGTGATAGATGTCATGGTGACAAGCTCTACGCCCTTCCAAATCATGATGGGCAAGATATTGGGTATCGCCCTTGTCGCGGTGACGCAGATTGCCATCTGGGCAGCGCTTATCGTTGGAGCGTCGAAATTTTTGATGCCCATGCTATTTAGCGACAGTGTGATGGCTGCTAACGACATGATGCTTAACTCTATCGTCGGCACTTTGGGCGACACGGGCTACATCGCCATGCTCTTTGTATGGCTGCTGCTCTTCGTCGTTGGAGGCTTTTTATTGTACGCCTCGCTCTACGCCGCTGCAGGCTCGGCAGTGGACTCTGTACAGGAGGGACAGCAGTATAACACCATCATCATGATGCCCATCATCCTCTCGATATTCGTTATGATGAGCATCTTTAACGACCCCAACTCGCCCTTGGCATTCTGGGCGTCGATGATACCCTTCACCTCGCCCATCGTGATGATCGCCCGCATACCTTTCGGCATCCCCACATGGGAAATCGTGGTGTCGCTGGTGGTGCTATATGCTACATTCGTCGTGCTTACATGGTTAGCATCGCGCATCTTCCGCATCGGCATCTTTATGCACGGCAAAAAGCCCTCATGGAAGGAGCTCGGACGATGGATAAAGATGTAGGTTAGTTGAGAGTAGACGGGAATACGACTACCCAATAAAATCAACCGTCATTAGCACCAAAACCCGATTTGGAGTCAGAAGGCTGCAGATACAACGCTCGGCAAAAATCCCGACGATGGGCTGTACTTAAATGTACTGCTCATTGTCGGGACTTTTTGTTAGCGGCAGTAGATGTCTGCCTTATCACTCCAAATCACTTGAAATGGGGGGTAATGGATAGGAATATCTCAAAATTAATTCCCGGCATTGGGCGCGAGAGGACAGAGAGATACTCTTCGTTAAAGAGGTTATTTATAGCACCCTTAACGGAGAAATCTGCCCACTTAAATGCAAAGCTCTTCTCGAGAGATATGTTTGACATAAAGTATGGTGGGAGCTTACCTGTAAGTGATATATCGTTGGAAGACATGGTAAATCGCTCGGAGTAGTAGCACCACTTATAGAGGAAGGACCATGTGCGCCATGTAAGGCGACCTGTTACGGTAGATGATAGCTCGGGAACGTATGGCAGTTGCTTGCCCACAGATTGGTCTGCGGGTGTGCGTGGCTCACCGACATTGATGGATGGTGTCCACGAGAATGTGCCGTTTAGACCAAGCTGCCACTCTGGGGCGAGCGCCACATTGAGGTCTCCCTTAAGCTCTACACCGTAGGCGTGCACATCTTTGATGTTGTCGGGAGAGAAGAAGCCCTTGGGTGTGGGCAGCCATATTATCCAATCTTTGATGAAGGACTCGAACCAGTTTGCCGAGCCTGTGAGAGAGTACACGCCCTCCTTGCCAACGGCGAATGATAGTCCCGCGTCGTATGTCCATCCCGACTCCTTCTTAAGGTCGGGGTTACCACCAGGGAGGAAGTAGAGGTCATTGAGCGAGGGGAAGCGATAGTTGCGCGAGAGCGACGCCTTGGCAACGATGTTTCCGCGCTTCGAGACTACGCCATCGACAAAGAGCGCGGGAATGATGGGTGTCCACTCGCGACCGAACATCTCCTCGCGGATAACCATGGAGATGCCGAAGCGGTCAACGGGACGCCACTTTGCGGATATAGAGCCCGAGAGCTCGGGGCGACCCTTGCGATAGCCTACGATAGCCTTGTTGCCATCCTGACGCACGATGTTCTTATCCTCGCTCTCGACGATATGCTGGTGGAGCGAGAGGTTGGCAGTAAAGAGCCACTCGTTGCCGATGTAGTACTCGCCATCGAGCTGACCATAGAAGGTGTTTATGCGACTGCGCGAGCGCGTCATGTGCGCCATCGTGCCATTACCCACATCGCGCTTGTAGTCGTATGCCATCCAGGTGTTTATGTATCCTCCTCGTGCGCCGAGCTTCCAGTCGCTGCGCAGATGGTCCCACGACAGCACACTGCGGAATGTATGTTCACGCTGACGATTCTCGAAGTCTGTTGCATCACCATGGTCTACCGTAAGCATGGCAAGCTCGCGGTTAGAGTTTATATACCACGCATTTAGACCGAGCTTATCGCCCTTGCCCGTATTGTAATACACCTCCTGCAAGATGTGTAGGTCTTTGTACGCGCCACTGCGGTTACGCTCTATCGGGTAGTACTGGTCGATGATGTTCATATCATCATCGTAGATGTTCACCTTTTTGTCGTGGTTGCGGTATTTGTAGTCGTTGGGCGACGACGAGTATACCGCACGCGTAGATACCTGCCAATGGTCGTCACCATAGGTCAGGCGCAAGAACTCATCGAAGGTCTTGAACGAGCCCACACCCTGAACATACTGCAGGCCGAAGCCCCTGGCATTTGCGGGCTTTGTTGAGAGCTTCACAGCGCCACCAAGACCGCCACCCGTCTCGTTCACCGAGGATGTGCCATGCAGCAGCGAGGCATCATCAATGAAGTATGAGGGTATCATCGAGAAGTCTGTCATGCCGAGCATGGGGTTGTTTATCTTCATGCCGTTCCACGACACCTGGGTGTGCGAGGGCGATGTACCACGAAAGGCCACGGTAGAGAGCGTTGCGCGGCCATAGTTCTTGACAAATATTGCCGAGTTAAAGGTAAGGACATCCGCCATCGAGAGTGCGATGTTCTCTTTGAGTACCAGCGTGTCGAACTTTGTCTGCTGCGTGCCTATCTCCTTGATGGGGCGCGTGCCATATACCGACACCTCGGGGATATGGAGTCCCTTACGCGCCCAATCCTTGGTGTCACTCTCTTGTGCCACAGCGAGATAGGGCACTAACAATATAGATAGTATAATTAGTAGTCTTCGCATAGCCTCACACCCTTATTTCCAACAAAAAGCACCAGGTATGATGCCCACATAGAAGCTATCGAGGAGCTCCTTATCTTTCGAGTAGCGATATACCATGCCCTGCTGCACATAGTCTATGGCATCGGCAATGTAGACATCGCCCGTACGCGGGCACACCGTAAGACCATAGTATAGCGTGCCGTTGTAGGGCAAGAATGGTCGCACTGGGACACGGTCGGCGGTCACATCCATTTCCCACACGTCGTCGTTTAGCCAATATATCTTATCCTTCGTGCCATTGAGTTGCACCTCCGAGGGCCAGTCGCCAAAGTCAAATTTGAACTGCTTCTCGATGGTGAATGTCTCGGCATCGATGCGATAGAGCGAGGGTGCTTCGTGACCATAGGGCGAGCCCTCGTAGCCACCATCGGTTACGGTCCACAGCTTATTATTGCAGTCCATGACGAGCGACGTTGGCTGAATGCCAACTATGAGCTCATCGACAACCTCGTCGGTCTCGGTGTCAATCTTTATGATGCGATTTTGGTACGACCAGCAGTTGACATAGAGGTACTTGCCATACTGCACCATCTGCTCCGTAGAGCCACTCTCCATTGTCATGCGCGGAATCTCGATGTAGCCCGTAACCTCGTAGCGCTTGGGGTTGACGATGAAGATGCGGTTATCCCAAATCTGCGTTATGTAGGCCTTCTCGTCCGAGAGGAAGTGTATGTAGCGTGGCGATGTTAGGTTGGTGATGCGTCCCACCTCCTTAAAGGTGTTTATATCGATGGCAAAGACGACGTGCGAGTTGTTGACTACGACCCAGCCTATGCCGTCGCGAATAATCATACTCTGGCACACATCGCCGAGCTTCATGGCGTTAGCACGATAGAATACCTCGTTCTGCACCGTTTTGGTCTCGGGGTCGTAGTACGAGAGCGTGGCGTTGCCATACTGAAAGTTACCCTCGTTGCAGATGAAGAGTCCATCGCCCGAGGTCGACATATCGAAATCCTCCTCCAAGCCATACTCCCACTTCATGCACGAGGCGAGCGTAATCAGCAATAAGGTTGTTATATATGTTACCGCTCTACTCATAGACTAATTGTTCAAGTCGTATAATCCACACACCTCCGTAGAGAGCTCGCCCAGCCAGCCACTCGTGGTCTGCACAGCACACTGCACCTTCACGAAGTCGACATACTCCAACTCTATGGCGCTGCCCTGGCTATCTACGGCATTGGCAATATCGAGGTGGTTTGCACGCTCCGCAGTGACGTAATCCTCGGGGCTTGCATTGTCCACATATCCCCAGTCGTAGTGCGGATTTACCCACATAGCACCATTACCCATGCTATCGTAGTTGCGAGCCTTGAGTAGCGTACCCGCCAGGGTATAGCTATCCTCGGCTATCCAGAGGGGATAGTAGCACTCCTGCGAATGAAACTCCTTCATATAGGGAATTACACCACTATTACCCTTGTTATCAGTCCACTCTACCGACATTGCTACACCACTTGGGCGGTAGTATGTCACCTCGTAGTTCTGCACAGTCTCCACCTTACCTGTCTCCGAGCCAGCCAGCTCAAACCATCTGTCATTAGGCTCGCCATCGCCATTTTCGTCCTGCATGACCCACACCACACCAGGCTCCGAAGAGCCATCAAAGGCGTTGCACACAATGGCAAAATCTGCACCCTCGCCATTTGTAATGCTGTGGTCGAGACCCATGATGATATAGCCGCCAAAGCCTCCGAGCGACACCCAGTTGCCATCGGTTAGTCTACGCTCGGCATAGGCGATAGCACTCTCCGCGGTAGACTCCGTGCCATCGAAGCCACCCGTCCTTAGCTCGTTGATAAACTGACCGGGCGCAGGGGTGTAGTCGTAGACCTTGAAACTATCGATAACATCGATGGTATAATCCTGATTTGCTTCGCCCGATATGGTTGTAACACTAAATGTTACACACACTCTGCCCACACTCTCGGCAGTAAAGATGTAGGCACGCTCTGTCGACACTTCACAACCCTCGATGCTCCAGCTAAACGACGCCTCATCATCATTCTCAACATTGGGGGCAAGGCGTAACTCATCGCCCACCTTCAGGCGGTACGACGTCTTGGTATCTGCCAAAATGCGTGGGGGCAACGCCGTTGTAATCTCCTCGTCGATATTGCACGACGAGGCGACTACAACAATCACACTTAAAAACAATATCTCTAAAACTCTCTTCATATCTTACTTTTCAAAACGCACTGCCACATCGTCGTAGGCAAAGTAGGCGGGTTGCGAAAAGCCGTAGCCATTGTCGCTTGTGCCCGCGAGGTTAAACTCTATGCTCACCACCTCGCCCAAGGGTGACAAATCCCACTTTGTCCACTCCGTAACCACAGCATCGGGGCCATCGGCAAGATAGAATATCAACTCACCAACGCTCTCATCATCAGCATCATATCCTGTAGCAATAATCCACACTCTGTCACCATCTGCAATAGGAGCCGTAAGACCATTGCCATTATAGTAGCAGTTAAGTGCATAGCACGAGTTATTCACCCACATATGGTCAACGACACGCGCCACGCCGTCGGCAAACATGATGCTCGAGAGCTCCTCCGTGCCATTATACCCCGAGTCATCCTTGTAACCGAAGTGCATGCAGAAGTTCGCCGAGCCATCGTGACCACCTGCGCCCTCCTCGCCATATACGGTGAGCTGATTCATATAATCGCCATAGAGCGTATAGTCAAGGTTAGCATAGTTAGACACCGCATGACCACCTCCCCAATAGGCATACGAGCCATAGTTATAGGGAAAGGCGTGGCATAGCTCTGTATTGCCCTCGTCATACCAGGAGTATGGCTCCGCGCCACTCATATCGTATATCAACGAACTCATATACTGGTCCTCGGCAACCAAATCGCTCCATGTGGCAATTGTTCTACCGCAGTAGTCAAGCTCATAGGGCGAAAATGCTGCATCGCCATCCTCAAATGTCAGTATGCGCAGCTCATAATCCAAATCATCGGCGCCACTATCAACACCCTCATCCTCACTATTTACCGACTTGGGCAAGCGTATCACGCGACCATCGGTAAGCGTTATAACTACCTCTGTTTCATTCTCCTCTATCGACTCAAACATCGAGTCGCCATCTGCGCCATCCTCGCCGTTAGCGCCATTCTCGCCATCTTCGCCGTGTCGGATAAGGATTGTTGTGCCATCGCTAAATGTGAGCACCACACCCTCGTCTGTCGACTCGGTGGCAACAATCACCTTGCCCGAGTTTAGAGCATCAACGAGCGCCGTGAGTGTCGCTATATCCTCACGATTTTTTTCCACATCCTGCTCAAGCTCGGTGAACTTGTCCCAGATTGCCTCATCGTCGTAGGAGCATCCTACCATTGCCACGAGCGTAGCTACTACGCCCAAAGCCAGAAAAATAGTCTTTCTCATAATGTTGTTGTTAAAAGGTCATTCTCCGTAAACTTTAACACAACGAGAAGGTGCTCATACCCTACTCCTTTGGCTATGCTGCGATATTGCTATGGTAGGCTTGGATATGCTTTTATTGCCATACAACGACACTAAGCCCGTACCCTTTACGCCCATTAGCAAAATATGTAACTCTTGAATAACTCAAGTCGCAGACCGCCCATTCGCCGTAGGCATAATCTCGTTATAAACGCTTGGCAGGTCTTCTGACTTGTTCCGCTCTACGATGCCTTCCCAGGGTCTTACCCCAGTGACAAAAATGATGTCGTAGAGCCTTTTTTAGAACTCACAGCAGCGGGAACTGTATGGGAATCACACCCATTTCCCTTTTAATCTCTGCTGGGCAGCATGCCCAAGAGAACCAATGCTTTTGCAAAGGTACAAAAAAAAGTTGACGCACCAACACTTTGCCCCAACTTTTTTTTCAAGCACACTCCCTCGTCAGCGACTACTGTCATATT
>JAGBTW010000062.1 GCA_017631135.1 Alistipes sp. | reverse complement strand
GTTGCAGGAAGCTACTCTACGCAAGAGAATGCCGATAGAGCTATGGCGGATATATCAAAGCGCAACGGCGATATAAGATGTAAGTCCTTCAAGTTGGGCAAGATGTATGCTGTAGCCGTCTATGGTAGCATCAGCCACGATGAGTGCGATAGGTTTATAAAAGAGTATAATGGCGAGTTCAAGCAGATGTGGATATTCACGCCAAGAAAGCACAGATAGTATGGTGGTGCGCTTGCTTATATCGATTGTTGATGCGCTATATATCAAGCCTATAAGGCATGTTATATCGCGCGATACTTTCGGTTATTGTCTGTGTGGTGCGGCAAATATGGCGCTCGATACAATGTGGTATTTTGTGATATACCACTACATCGTGCTCGAGAGATACATAGACCTTGGCTTCGTGGTCGTGTCTCCCCATATTGCAGCGCTGGCGGTGGTCTTTCCCATCACTTTCTTTACGGGCTTTTTGCTTAACCGCTATGTCGCGTTTCGCTCAACCACGCAACGCTCAAGTCGTCAGCTTGTGCGCTATGCGCTCTCGGTGGTTGGATCGATTGTGCTTAATTATGTGTTTATGAAGCTCTTTGTCGAGGTGTGTCATATTTGGCCAACAATCTCGAAGATGATAACCACGACAATTGTTGCGTTGTATAGCTTTCTTGCTGCGCGCTACTTTAGTTTTAGAAAATAGGTAAATATCTGTATTATAGAATTTTATAATAGTTAAATTAAAGTAATATTATGGAGCATCTTTGGTTGCTTTTGGCGATTTCGTCTATCGTGTCAGCTGTGGGTTGGATATATTTTGTCTACTTCTTCAGCATCGGTTATGGTCTATCTATTTCGGCACTCGCTGTGGCTACAGCAGTCGTTTTCCGCGACAACATTACGCTCTCGTCAGCGATACTCCTTGGAGTGTTGTTTGTCTATGGTATACGCCTTGCGACATACTTGCTTATGCGCGAGCGCAAGTCGGCATCGTATAAGAAGATTCTCTATCAGCCCGAAATCTCGAAGCGCAAGCCCGTGTTTGTGATGTTCATGATTTGGGTGTCGTGCGCATTGCTCTATGTTGGTCAGATTAGCCCCGCGACATTCTATCTTGCAAACCTTGCCGATGGCACTGCAGTTAACGAGGTGTGGATGTGGATAGGTGCTGTGACTGCAACGCTTGGTGTTGTTATTGAGATGGTTGCAGATGCGCAGAAGAGCGCTGCGAAGAAGATTAATGCCAATCGCTTCGTTAGCCACGGTTTGTATCGCATCGTTCGCTGTCCCAACTACTTTGGTGAGGTGTTGATGTGGACAGGTAGCTTTGTTGTGTGCTTCGGTGCTTGCTGCACATTGTGGCAGTGGGTGGTGGCTGCATTGGGCTATATCGGCATTGTATATGTTATGTTTAGCGGTGCGCGCCGCCTTGAGATGCGCCAGACCGAGGTTTATGGCAATGACCCAGAGTTTCAAGCGTACATCAAGCGCACGCCGATTATTCTGCCTTTAGTTCCCATCTATAGTGTGGCAAAGCATAAGTGGTTGCAAGCCTAAAAGAAGCTGTCTAACAAGGTTATTTTGGCGTTGCACTCGTACTCAAAATGCTCATTTACGCAAAAGTAAACTCCGCTTTTTCGTACTTCGTGCGCCTAAAACTAACTCTTGTTATACAACTTCTATACGATAAGAGGGTGTCTGTAAATTTTCGGACACCCTCTTGTTCTATAAATTGTTATATAGTATAACCTAAACTATTCGTTTAGCTCCAGCCAGCGCATCTCTTTTTCGTCGATTAGGGCTACAAGCTCCTCGATGCGCTTCGATATCTCGGTGATGCGGTCATAGGGTAGTGTGCCCGACGAGAGCTCTGTCTCTAACTCCGAGCGCTCTTTGCCATGTGCGGCAAGGTCTGCCTCAATCTGCTCCAACTCGCGCTGCTCCTTATACGATAGTTTGCGCTTCGAGGTGTCGTGGGTGCGCTGTTGTGGCTTTGCGGGTGCTGCAACACGCTGCTTTGCACGCTCCTCCTCCTCCTTTTCCTTGATATATTCGCGATATTCGCTGTACTTGCCCACAAAGTCCTTGATGCGACCCTCGCCCTCGAATACAAAGAGGTGGTCGACGCTCTTGTCGAAGAAGTAACGGTCGTGCGACACTATGAGCAAGCACCCCTTAAACTCTTGCAGATACTCCTCAAGTACATTCAACGTCATGATGTCGAGGTCGTTAGTGGGCTCATCGAGGATAAGCATGTTGGGGTTGCGCATAAGCACGGTCAACAGATAGAGACGGCGCTGTTCGCCACCACTTAATATATCTACGCGCTTGTTGAATGTCTCGTGTGGGAAGAGAAAGCGGTTAAGGTATGTGGTAGCAGAGATAGCGTGACCATCCGATGCCTTAACCACATCGGCTATATCTTGAACGCACTCCAATACGGTCTGTCCAGGCTTGAACGTTATGCCTCGCTGCGAGTAGTAGCCTATGCGGAGTGTCTCTCCATGCTCGATTACGCCAGAGTCGGGCTTCGTGACATCAGCCATAAGATTAAGGAATGTTGTCTTGCCGACACCATTGCGACCGACGATGCCTATGCGCTCTCCGCGTGTGAACTTATACGAGAAGTTATCGAGCATCTTGCGACCCTCGTAGGCGAGGTTAACATCCATGCAGTCGATAATCTTGCGACCGAGGCGCGATGTGGCAACATCAATCTCAACATTAGAGGTTGCAAGGCTCACCGAAGCCCTCTCCTTGAGGTCGTAGAAGGCGTTTATGCGGTAGCGCGCCTTGCCTGTGCGTGCCTGGGGCGTGCTGCGTATCCACTCCAACTCGCGACGCATGAGGTTGCGCGACTTGTCAATCTCGGCTTGCATGTTGGTGTATCGCTCTTCGCGCTTCTCGAGGTAGGCGGTGTAGTTACCATGATAGGTGTATATGCTACCGCGGTCAATCTCCATGATTGTGTTGCATACGCGGTCAAGGAAATAGCGATCGTGCGTAACCATAAGCAGGGTGCAACGCGAACGCTGTAGATAGCCCTCCAAGTATTCGATGATGTCGATATCGAGGTGGTTGGTGGGCTCGTCCATAATCAGGAAGTCGGCATTCTGAAGCATCATGCATGCCAACGCCACGCGCTTTGCTTCGCCACCCGATAGCTCGCGCATCGGCTGATTAATTCGCGTGAGGTTAAGCGATGTAAGTACTTGACGTATATTCTGTTCTATAGACCAACCTCCTGATGCATCCATGGCTGCAATGGCCTGCTCAAGGCGCTTGCTATCTCCGCTCTCCAAAGCCTTTTCGTACTCAACCAATGCTGGTGAAAGATCGCTCATTCGCGAGTATACCTCCTCGAATATGGTGTTGTTGGGGTTGAATGATGTGTTTTGGTCGAGGAATGCCACGCGAATGTCGCGCATGAACTTAACCTCGCCACCACGGTCGGAGTGCTCAACGCCCGCCAAAATCTTTAGTAGCGACGACTTGCCTGTGCCGTTGGGTGCCACAAGGGCAATCTTGTCACCCTCGTTAATATTGAAGCTTATGTTGCTAAATAGTACTCTATCTCCGTACGACTTCGAGATGTTTTCTACTTGTAGATAACTCGCCATTTGTAAGGTAGTTATATGTTGTTATTTGCAGTTATATTTAGGTCGAATGCCATGCGCTCACCACTATCGTAGTGCACTATACCGACATACTCGAAGCCGAGCTTGTTGAGTAGTGAGAGCATTCTTGTGTTGCCCTTGTGTGTGTCGATGCGAAAGGCCTCGATGTTGTGTTGCTGTGCGTGCTCACATGCAAATGATATAAGCTTAAGAGCTACGCCCTGGCGGCGGCACTCGCCACTTACGCATAGGCGGTGTACAACAACATATTCATTGGGTGTATGCCATACCTCGTCGGGTAGTTGAGTGTATGCCTCCTCTCCTGTAACCACCACGGCCTCATAGCCTAATACCGTGCCATCTAAAGTGTATGCTACATAACCCACGCCGCGTGATACATCTTCTAATATCACATCCTCTGAAGGATAGCCATCTTGCCATTGGTCTATGCCGAGCTCTGCCAACGCCCTTTGTGCACTATGCACAATAGTCATTATCGCCCCTATGTCATTGGTTGTAGCGCGTCTTATTAGCATCTCTTTTTGGATATATCTGTTATCTTGCGATAGATAACAGATAGGTTGAATAGTGTGATTGCAATCGTGAAGAGCACTCCCGCAACAATCGACGCTGCGGGTGAAGCCGAGAGTACAACGCCAAATGTCTCCTCGATATATCCCATATATAGGTGTTGTGCAAATGCCACAGCGATAACGCTCATGACAAATATAGTTACGTTTAGAATAACCGTCATAAGTATATATGGCATAGCTACATATATTGGTTTATATCCTATAAGCACGAGGTTCTCGAGTTTGTGTATGTTTTTCTGCAAAAGCAGGTAGATGCTCAATGTTAAGATGATTATTGATAAAAGGCTGAATATCATACCTATACCAATAATTATTGCTATGCACACTTTAAGCAAAAACATCGCCTTGCTACTCTCCGATGGCCTATCCTCGGCAATATAGCCATGCTCGCTCATATACTCAACAACCTTTGGGTCACTGGGGTTTTGTAGCTCGATGATTAGTCGTGTAGCATCACTTGTGTCGTCGTTTGAATAGTAGCTATTTGCCCACTCCATAAAGGTCATTGGCACAAGGATAGTGTTTAACCTGTCGGAGAAACCTACGATATAGGCATTGTAGTGGTCTCGACGACCACCTCCCGTGATGCGTACGTCAAGCTCAACGCGCTTAATCATCTCATCGGTGATATTGGGTAGGCTCTGCGTCTGGCTAAAACCGAAGTTGTATAGGTTGAGATAGTTGCGAGGAATGATGATGGGTATGGTGTTGTCGCCAACCTCGTAGTGCCAGTCTTGCGTATCAACGTCTATAAACTCGTCGGGCACAGCCTCGAAGAACATCATCGTCGATAGCTTGTTACCCTTGAACTCAATGCCTGCATCGACCCTGTATTTTGAGGATGCAAAGACGCCGAGCCTCGACACAAACTCCTCGTTGCGCAGTGCTTCTATCTCCTCTGTCGTAATCTTGGGTGTTTTGCCACCCACGCGCTCTATGGGGCGCGAGATAATCATGTAGTCGTTGCCAATGAGCGGTTGCGAGCCTGTAAGCATGGGGCGTATGTCGCTATAAATCTGCACACCCGCCAATATTACAGCCATGCCGATAAGGTTGACAACGAAGAATATTGCCAGCTCGAAAACACTGATGTGCTTGCGCAATAGTTTCCAAATCAGTCTCATAGGCGCAGAATTTTATCGTAGTCCATGTTCATGTGCTTGCCGATGGATGTGGCAATGATGCCCGCGCCTAAAGAGTTTGCCTCGCGAAGCACAATATCGCGCATGATGTCGCTATTCTTGTCATCAAGGTGCGATATAGGCTCGTCTAAAATAATGAAATCGAAGGGTTGGCACAGCGCGCGAATAAGCGCTACGCGCTGTTGCTGTCCGTATGACATGCGGTCGATGCGCGCATTTAGCTTGTCGCCAATGCCTAACTCCTCGAACCAAGCAACAATCTGCTTCTCGGAGCGGTGATGGGTGATACGATTTTTTATTGTGACATTCTCCAAGGCTGTGAGCTCTCCAAAGAGGCGTAAATCCTGAAACAAGATGCTTAATGCCTCCTGTCTTATGTTACACCACTGGTTGATGTTAAGCTTGCTAATAACCTCTTTATCAAAAGATATTACACCTCGGTAGTCTCCTCGTTGTCCATAGAGATAGCTGCATAGTGACGACTTGCCGGTGCCAGATGAAGCTTCGACGAGGTAGTGTTTACCTCGCTCGAAGACCACATCTGTATGCCACACATCCGAAACTATATCGTTGCGATTTGCAAAAATCTCGGGGACAACGCTATTTAATCTTATCTCCTTCACAATCTCCGTTGTCTATCATTAAAACATGTCGTATGTAGCCGTGCGCACGATTGCGGGCACTACCTGACGAACAATCTGCTCGAGTGCATTAGTGTTTTGGTCATCAAACACGAGAACCATCTGTGCAGAGTTTGGTGTGTTGATGGTCAAATATCCATAGTTGCAAGAGTCGATGAATGTGTCAACTGCGTCTGCAAATGGCTCGTCCATCTGTCGCATGAAGCTGCGGTAGGTTGATGATACAAAGCTGTCGTTCATCAAGTTTTCGATGTCAACAACGAAGTATCCATAGCTATTCTTAACATCTGCGTACCATGAGCTCTTCAATGCTGATGGAGAGTGCTTCTTGAAGCTGTTGTTTGCGGTTAGGTAGAGAGCCTTATCCTTCTGACCAAGAGTCAAATCCCACTCGTCAAACTCTACGCCGTAGGTGTTCTTGCCACGCTTCTCGAGAAATCCCTCGCCAAACTGCGCAACATTAGAGATGATGTAGTCGTCATCAACGCTGATTGCCATAAGTGCATCCACGCTCTTTGGACCGTAGTAGGCATTGCCGTTGATGCTCTCGAGTGCCAAGGTCACATCGCCATTGATTGACTTGATAGCGTCTGAAAGGATGCCCATATAAAGGTTTAGCTCACCGCGGTCAATACCAAGCATTCC
>JAGBTW010000061.1 GCA_017631135.1 Alistipes sp. | reverse complement strand
GGCTATGGATAACTTCTCGCGAATACCCACATCCGACAACCGCATGCTACGCCGCACCATCCGCGACCATGCCACACGCGGCAACAACGCACTGCGCACGCTCGAAATGTGGCCATCGGTACGCCGTGGTGAGGAGAAGCACATCTTCCCCTACCAGGAGAATGCCAACGTGATGTTCAACTCGTCGCTCTTCTACGAGATTTCGGTGCTCCGTGCCATTGCCGAGCCCATACTCCGCGAGGTGCCCGACACAGCGCCCGAGTATGCCGAGGCAAAGCGCATGCTTAAGTTCTTGGACAACTTCGTGCCCATCGAGCCCGACGAGATACCCCCCACCTCACTCCTTCGCGAGTTCATCGGTGGTAGCTCATTCAAGTATTAACCGAACCTTATATAAAAGCAACAACTAAAACATAATAAAACATTAAAACCAAAATGAAAACCTTTGACAGCTTTGTAGACCGTCATATCGGTCTTAACACCAAGGAGGATCTCAAGGAGATGCTCGCAACAATTGGCGTAGCTTCAGTTGAGGAGCTCTTGCAGCAGGTTATCCCACAGAACATTCGCCTCAAGAAGGATCTCGACCTTCCCGCAGCGATGAGCGAGTATGAGTATGCAGCACACATCACCGAGCTCGCAGCCAAGAACCGCACATTCCGCTCATTCATCGGCATGGGCTACTACCCCAATGCTGTTCCCGCAGTCATTACACGCAACGTCTTCGAGAACCCCGCATGGTACACATCATACACTCCCTACCAGGCAGAGATTTCGCAGGGTCGTCTCGTGGCACTGCTCAACTACCAGACAGCCATCCTCTCGCTCACAGGCATGGAGGTAGCAAACTGCTCGTTGCTCGACGAGGCAACAGCAACTGCCGAGGCTATGCTCATGATGTACGCATTGCGCTCACGCGAGGCTGTTAAGCAGGGTCGCAACCAGATTTTCGTAGACGAAAACATCTTCCCCCATACGCTCGACGTATTGCTCACACGCAGCGAGCCCTTTGGCATCGAGATTATCCGCGACGACTTCTCTTCGTACGAGTTCTCGGGCAAGGAGTTTGGTGCTATCGTGCAGTACCCCGCAGCTAATGGCGAGGTGCGCGACTATGCAGCATTCACAGCCAAGGCTCACGAGGCGGGCATAACAGTTACGGCTGTTGCTGACCTCCTCTCGTTGGCACTTTTGAAGTCACCCGCAGAGTGGGGCGCAGACATCGCCGTAGGTACTACACAGCGTCTTGGCTGCCCCATGGGCATGGGTGGTCCAAGCGCAGGCTACATGGCTACACGCGACGCATACAAGCGTCAGATGCCCGGTCGTATCATCGGCGTATCTATCGACCGTCTTGGCAACAAGGCACTCCGCATGTCACTCCAGATGCGCGAGCAGCACATCAAGCGCGAGAAGGCTACATCTAACATCTGTACTGCACAGGCGTTGATGGCTTCGATGGTAGGTTTCTACTGTATATATAATGGTAAGGAGGGTCTTCAGCGTGCAGCGCTCAACGCTCACACCGCAGCCGTAACCGTCAAGGAGGCTTTGGAGGCTATGGGCTACGTGGTACGCACAAAGAGCCTGTTCGACACCCTCGAGGTGGAGGCCGAGGCATCGGTAATTCAGGACATCGCCCTTGCGCGCGAGATTAACCTCTTCTACCCCACTGACGAGTGCGTGCGCATGTCATTTGACGAGGTTACTACCGACGAGGAGTTGCAGGCTATCGTCGACATCTTCGCCGAGGCTCGTGGCAAGAAGGCAAAGGCTGTTAAGCGTGCCGAGGCAGCCATCGCCGCAGAGGTACAGCGCGAGAGCGACTTCTTCACCGAGAAGGTATTTAACTCTTACCGCACAGAGACCGAGATGATGCGTTATATCAAGCGCCTCGAGTTGCGCGATATTTCGTTGATGAACTCTATGATTTCGCTCGGCTCATGCACCATGAAGCTCAACGCTGCACAGCTCATGCAGCCACTCTCACTCGCAGGCTTCCAGAATGTGCACCCCTTTGCTCCTGCCGACCAGACAGAGGGCTACCGCGAGCTTATCACCAACCTCGAGAGCTACCTCGCAACAATCACAGGCTTTGCTGGTTGTACATTGCAGCCTAACTCAGGTGCTGCGGGCGAGTATGCAGGTCTCCTTATGATTCGCGCATACCACCAGAGCCGTGGTCAGGGCTACCGTAACATCATTCTCATCCCATCGTCTGCACACGGCACAAACCCCGCATCTGCTGCTATGGCGGGCATGAAGATTGTCATCGTGGCATGTGACGAGAATGGTAACATCGACGTTGAGGACCTCAAGAAGAAGGCCGAGGAGCACGCATCGGAGCTCTGTGGCTTGATGGTTACATATCCCTCTACACATGGTGTATTCGAGAGCCGCATCCGCGACATCGTAGACGCTGTACACGACGCTGGCGGTCAGGTATACATGGATGGTGCTAACATGAACGCACAGGTGGGTCTCACCAACCCAGGCTTCATCGGTGCTGACGTGTGCCACCTTAACCTCCACAAGACCTTCGCAATGCCTCACGGCGGTGGCGGTCCTGGCGTAGGTCCCGTTTGCGTTGCCGAGCACTTGGTTAAGTTCTTGCCTACTCACTCGCTCATGGAGACAGGTGGCGAGGAGGGTATCACCGCAGTATCTTCTTCACCTTGGGGCTCTGCAATGTTGTTGCCCATCACCTATGGCTACATCCGCATGCTCGGCTTCGAGGGCTTGCGTCGCTCGACAGAGATGGCCATCGTGAATGCTAACTACATGTCGTCAGCCTTGAAGCACGAGTACCGCACATACTACTCTGGCGAGACTGGTCGCGTAGGTCACGAGATGATTCTCGACCTCACACGCTTCAAGCACGACTACAACATCGACTGTGGCGACATCGCTCACCGCTTGATGGACTACGGCTTCCACGCTCCTACACTCTCATTCCCCGTACACGAGACCTTGATGGTTGAGCCCACAGAGTCGGAGTCAAAGGCAGAGATGGATCGCTTCATCGAGGCACTCATAAAGATTAAGCGCGAGTGCGAGGCTGCAGCTGCAAGTGGCGAGGCGGACAACGTTGTTGTCAACGCACCCCACACAGCCGTCGAGCTTGCGGGCGAGTGGAACCACCCCTACACACGCCAGGAGGCTGCATTCCCCTTGGAGTGGATTGCCGAGGGTAAGTTCTTCCCCTATGTCACAAAGATTGACAATGGCTACGGCGACCGCAACCTCTGCTGCCGCTGCATGTAATAGGCTATACTGCTAACGAAAAGGCTACCTTCGGGTGGCCTTTTTTGTTAATGAGGAATGAGTAATTAGTAATCAAAGAATTACCTGACACTATGGGTTGTCATCTTGAACTTTAGTGAAAGATCTCCTCGAAGCCGACATGGGCAACAGCGTTTATAGCGTAATGCCAGCGAGGAGATGTTTGAGTTCCTCTACCCTGCTCCGCTATGGCAAACCTTAAGATTCTTCACTGCGTTCAGAATGACCGCGTATACTATCAAATAATGTCCGCGACATCACATACACCCCAAAACCCATATTCATTAAACAACCCCTATGCACCAATAAAACGACATTTAGATGAATAAAAATGCAGAGTATGCAACTTTATTACATTGAGATAGTGTGACTTTTAGATTTTTTTCGTACATTTGCAAGCTTGACCGAATTAACGATAAAGATATATACACACATTAAAACCACATTATTAACTATGAAAAATCTCAAGTTTTCACTCTTCGCGTTGTTTGCTATCATCGCTGGCTTCGCAATGAGTGCTTGTACAGATGACCCCAAGGAGCAGCCACAGGGTGGCAACGAGGTCATCGCAGAGGTTACTGTTAGCAAGGAGACTGCTAACGGTGCTGTATTGAGCGTAACGACGCAGAACATGCAGGAGTTCGCCTACATTCAGCGTGACAGCGAGCTTGCAGCATCTGCAATCTTCGTAGCTGGCACAAAGTTCACAATCGAGGAGCCCACAAAGCTTAACACCACAGAGGTGACACTCCAGGGTCTCGAGGCAAACACACCCTACACCCTCTACTTCGCATTCCGCAAGGCTGATGGTGTACTCTACGACCAGGTTATCAAGGTTGACTTCACAACTATTGGCTATGGCGACAACGTATTGACTGTTGTTGACCAGATGTACGATGGTTTCGCTGTACACATCCAGATTCCCGAGGAGGTTAAGGAGCGTGGCAACGCTTTGCGTTACTCAACAACCTCTATGGCGATGTTCAACTACATGAAGTCTATGGGCACTGGCACCTACGACAACTTGCTCTACAACGCAGCACAGTGGACTACAACTGACAAGACTGTTATCTGCGACGACTACCACAGCGTAGAGCGTGACGAGGATGGCGATGTCATCTACGATGAGGAGGGTAATATTGCAGGTGCAAGCTTCTACG
>JAGBTW010000060.1 GCA_017631135.1 Alistipes sp. | reverse complement strand
GCCGAGATTGAGAAGTGGCAAGATGAGCAGGCGTATCTACGCACCAAGGCGTTGCGACCAGACTTGCTGAATGATTAGCATCATACCATATAAAAAAAAAGGGGACTGTTCATTTGCGAACAGTCCCTTAACTTTTATGTGTGTGTGAATGGTTATAGCTCTACAACCTCGAGGCCTGCGGCGTAGTAGCTGTGAATCTTAACCTTGCCGTCGGTGTCGAGGATGACCATCACAATGATGTCGCCGCCCCAATGCTCGTCGTAAGACTGCAATGCCTCATACTTGGGGTCCCAAGAGCTGCCGCCATCGATGTAGTTCACTGTCCAGTCCTCCTTGGCAATCTTGTACGAGCCGATAATCTTGCCATTCTCGGCATACTCAATCAACGCCTCCTTAACCTGTGCCTCGACCTCGTCAGTCTTGCCATTGAAGCGTATGAACCACACCTTGTCTACGTTGTCGCTAAAGGCTGTTGCTGTGAGTTTAGCGCTGATGCGGTCGTCGACAACCTCGATAACCTCTACGTTGAGCGTAGCATCACCTGTGCCATTATAGTTCATTGCGCCCTCCTCGATGACCTCCTCCATGGTGGTGTAATACTCGGTCTCAAGACCCGCGAGTGTTGTCACGCATACCATCTCGCCAGCACGACCGTCAGCATCCACAGCCGAAGCGTACATATAGTAGTTTGCAGCGGGGTGGTAGATGTTCAAGACGCATGTAGCCACGCCGTCAACAATCTCGTACTCCTCGCGGTAGTTCTGATAGTCGTCCGCATCCATGATGTACTCGAGGTTGTCGGCATAAGCCGAGTGGTCCGAAGCGGGAGCTGCATAGAGGCGCACCTTTGTGGCGTTGCTGTCTACCGTAAGCTTTACGGTGAGTGTCTCGTGCGATGTCTGTGGCTCAATCTCGGCTGCTGTAATCTTCGCTGTGCCAGTGAGCGAAGGACGAAGGGTCTTGAATGTGGTGTAAGCCACCTCGCCAACCTTACCATCCTTGATTGCGATAGCATAAGCATAGTACTCGGTGTCGATAGCAAAGAGGTCGCTCAACATGTAGGTGAATGCCTCGGTGTAGATTGTTGGCACACCCTTTACTGCACCAGCTATGTAAGCCTTAATCTCTGCCTCTGTCTTACCCGCAAAGTCGAATGGGTTCTCGGTGTCGGCCTTGGCAAGTGCTGGGTCGATGTAACCCGAGAGCACCTTAACGCCCGCCTCTGTTGTTACGGTAGCGCTTGCTGATGTAAGACCAATCTCCGATACCTCCACGCTGATGGCTGTAGTGCCGTTGAGCTCTACCTCGGGGATTGTTATCTCCTTGGTAGTAACAGTATAGTTGCCTTTGCTGTCCTCACCATATACAGCGATTGTGTATGATGTCTTGGGAAGAAGGATGATACCAGCATTCTCGTTGCTGTCGGTGCGTGAGTTACGCACAAGGTCCTGCTCCGAGAATGTGCGGCTCTCGGTAGCGGAGTTGAAGATTGCGAATGGGTAGTCGGGGTCGGGGTTGAGCGATGCCTGTGCCTGCTCTACGAAGATGTTGCGGTCGTATGCCGATGTGTGCACGATGCCTGCAACGTAGCGTACGCAGTGTGCCTTCTTTGTTACAACTGCATCGAGAGTGTAGGCTGTGAGGTTCTCGATAGCAATATCTGCTACGGGTGAGATGACGCTGAAGTCTACAATCTTTGACTCGCCCTCGTTAAGAGCGTTCTCGGCGCGGAAGATAAACTCGTACTCCTTGTCGTACTCTACGGTGAACGACACTGTCTGCGCCTCGCTGCCCTCCACTACGGTGTAGTTTGCGTCCAAAGCATCGTCATAAATGCCGTAGTACCAGTGGTCTGTGTCCTCCGAAGGAGTAACATCGAAGCTAACCTTCATCGCTGCCTCGTCAAAGTGGGGCTTCGATACGGTGATTGTGGGCTCTGCAAGCTCGAAGAAGCACTGTGCTGTCACGAAGTCACTTGAGATGCCACCACATGCTGCATAAGCGCGAAGCTCGATGGTCTTACCCCAAACGTAGGGGAAGCTGATAAGCTTCTCGGCGTTGCCCTCCTCAACGTTCCAGTCGAGTGTAGAGTTGTCCTCGTCAGTGGCGTAGCTCTGCCAATACCACTCCTCGGTTGCCTTTGAGGGGTAGATGGTCACCTCTGCCATGCCGCTCTCCTCGTTGAGTGTGATTTCGCCAATGGTGAGTGTCACCTCACCCTCGGGCATAGCGCAGAACTTCTTCTCTGCGATGTCGCTCTTGCCAGCCTTGTTCTCGGCGTAGGCGGTGATGGTGTACTCCACGCCATACTCCACCGCAAACTTAATCTCCTTGGCTGCTGCGCCCTCCTCCTTGTTGGGTGCGGGTGCATCGTCTGTCTGTATGAGTCCACCCTCAACCATCCAGTACCACGCTGTGGCGTCGGTCGATGGGGCAATCATCACGCTTGCCTCCATGGCCTCGGCGTCGAACTCGGGCTCCATAATGCCGATAGTTGGCTTCTGGATGGGAGTCTCAACGGGCTCCTTGTCGCAACTCCATCCTGCGAGTGCGACCACAGCTGCCATAAGGGCAACTGCTAAATGCTTCAATTTCATAGTTTATAGTGTTTTAGTTAATATAATTCGGGTATCTCGCTTATGCGCTCGAAGTCCATTGTTGCGCCTACTCCGCGCCACTGCATACGGTTGCCCTGGTTGAAGAGCTCTATATAGTAGTCACTGCTCCAGTCGCCCTTGCCGTAGTCGTAGTAGCCCGAGAGGGTGTAACGTCCATCCTCCTCGGCGGTGATGGTGAACGAGCCTGTGTTCTCTACCGCATACATCGAGTCGATGTTGTCCCACATTGCGTAGGTGTGTGTTGCGCGGTCGAACTCTATATATAAATAGGTATCCTCGGCTATAGGTCTTCCCTGCCACATGGTCAGCTGCCAGCAGCCGTCGAGTGCCGCGTATGTCACGGGTATAGGCTTCTCGGTGGGTATTGGCGTGGGCTTCTCGCATCCCGCCATTGTGAGTGTTGCAACAAATAGAAGTGTTGCAAAGAGTCTGTTTATAAGTTTCATAGCTTAATGCTTTATCGTTATCTTTATCATTCGCTCCGAGGGGCGTGCTTCGCCACATCCCTCGACTATTACCGCTGTCTCGATGTCGTGCACCATGTCGGCAGTGGGGGCATATGTTATTACTATGTCGCCCTCCTCGCCTGGCATCAGCACCTCAGGCTCGGTGCGTAATGCTATGCCCTCGGTTGTCGCCTTTGTGCTTAACTTTAGAGGCGCTCCACCCACATTAACCACAGCTATGCGCTCGGTGCGCGTGTTGCGGTCGAACAATAGGCTCTTGCGACTCATGCAGAGCGACCCCATGCGATAGGGTAGGTGTGACCACTCATTGGTTGCTATCACAGTGCCCTCCACTGTTAGGCGCGCTGTGGGGTGTGTGGCATCAAGCGCCGTGTAGAGGAGTATCGGAATGGAAAAACCTCCGTTGCGCCCCGCGGGGTTGAACTCCGCGCGTAGCGTGAAGCTCTCACCTGCCTCTATGCGCGCGATGGGCGTAGTTACCTTAAGGCAGCTGCACGACGAGCGTATCGCGGTAATCTCTATCGCCTCCGAAGTGGTGTTGCGTAGCGTGAATATGGCATTTATCGTTGCCGTGTCTGACACCTCGCCCATGTTGTGTGTCGCTGGCTCGGCATCGATAGTGCCGTGGGCGGTAGTTGAGAGTGAGGGGTTTACAATAGCATCGAGCTCGGCACGCGAGATTTTTTTGTTCTCCTGTGCCCCCGCCTCGATAGCTACAAACACCATCATCAACACTATATATCGCCACTTACGCATAATACTTCTTTATAACCAGCCGTTTGAAGCGCCCTCGCGCACCGTTATTGTCGCGTGGTGCTTTGTGCCCTTGTCGGTTGTGAGTGTCAACGATGTCTGACCCTCGCTCTTGGCGCTTATTGTGAGCGTGTTACTCTCGAGTGTCGCTGTAGCAATAGCCTCGTTAACAACCTCTACGCTCGTTGCGCTCTCGGTGATGTAGTCGGCGAGGTTGAGCGTTGTTGTTGCGCCAGGTGCAAGGCAGATGTTGGGTATGCGCATATCGCGACCACTGCCATCTATAGCCTTGAGTAATGCTCCCGCATCCGAGAGGCGACCCATCTTACCGCGATAGTCGGCAAGGTTCATCTTTATGGGTGTAGCACCCGCTGACTCGTGGCGCATGTAGTATAGCTTTTCGCCCACGAAGTACTCCTCGATGTCGCGCGCCGTAGAGTACATCAATTCGCGGAACTCCTCGCTTGTGAAGTGGCGGTGCTGCTGCTTGGCGTATGCAAGTCCAAGCGCCGCGATGCCCGATACATGGGGGCATGCCATAGATGTACCCTCGTAGTAGCCATATCCCGCAACACCATCAATCACAAGGGTCGAGAATATTGCGCCCTGCTCCTTGAGGATGCCATTCTCGTCGTAGGCATTGTCTTTCATACCAGGTGTGCCGTAGTACTCGAGGTCGCCACCTGGGGCACATAGCATAACCTCCGCGCCATAGTTAGAGTAGGATGCGGGGGTGTAGTCCGCAGCAATAGCGGCTACGGATATACATTTAGAGTATGCTGCGGGGAATGATGACTGCGCCGCGTACTCGTTGCCCGATGCGAAGATGGCAAGACCGCCATCAATAACGCCGTTGGGCGAGCCCGCATAGTTTATAAAGTAGTCCAAAGCCTCCTTCTCCAAGGGGTAGAGCATTGCCCACTCCTCCTCGGTCGCAGGACCAGGTGTGTAGCCCATAATCATATTAGCCTTTGCCGAGTTGTAGCCCCACGAGCACTGCAAGATTACTGCGCCATTGTCTGCCGCGTACTTCATTGCGCGCGCCTCCATAGCCAACGAGCAAGAGTTCATACCGTCGAAGAGCTGAATGGTCATAATCTTTACGCCGCGCTTGCCCTTGCCACCACCCGCGATGCCCGCAACGCCTATGCCATTGTCGTTCACCGCAGCTATAGTGCCCGCGACGTGTGTGCCGTGACCCGTGCTGCCGTTAGATGTCCACGATGTGATGCCAGTGTTACGCACGAAGTTGTAGCCGTAGCGGTCATCAACATAGCCATTGCCGTCGGCATCCTTGCCAGCGTAGAGCTCCTCGCCCTCGTTCACCCAGATGTTATCCTTAAGGTCGGGGTGGCTCCACATGACAGCCTCGTCCATAACAGCAACGATAATCTCCTCGTCGCCCGTGCATAGCTCCCACGCCTCGGCACATCCTGCATCAGAGCCCGCGAGGACTCCTGCGCGCTCACTCGCAAAGGGAGCTGTGCCATCGTTGATGTAGCACCACTGACGATACATCTCGGGGTCGTTGAAGGGCCATGCTGTAGCGCGTGTCGCAACGCGTGATTCGGCTTCGGCACAGCTGATAAACATGGGGTTGGAGTTGGGGTTGTAGGCTCGCTCTATGGGGCGGTTGCACTGCAACTTATCCACCTCGCCGAGCTTTGATAGGCGCTCAAATGCCTGTTGCAAATCCTCGCCCTCGTCGAAGCGCACGATGTACCAAAGGTGTAGCCCCGCCTCGCGAGTGCGAGTCTCGTTGCTCAAGTCAACGGGGAATACGCGCTCGAAAGAGTAGGCGTTAAGGATGTCCAACACCTCGTCAGTTGAGGGTATGCCCGAGCGCGTTGCAGTGCCTCCCGAGCGTGTCATCGTTTGGTCGAGTATCGCCTCCATCTCCGAAGAGAACTTGATGATTACTTCGCCCTTTGTTGCGCCCTCGGGTACAACAACCGTGTGAGTGGTGTCGGTGTTGGGCGTTGGGGTAGTGATAGTCTCGTTGACGCATGCCGCAGTCAATGACAAGGCGGCTAAAAAGCATATATATCTTCTCATGTTACTCCACTATTTCGTCGTTAAACTCATATCTGCCACGCATGAGAGGGTATGCCTGGAAGTAGTACTCGCGCGATGTAGGCTCGTTTGAGAAGCCCACGCGGCGACCCTCGCTATCGATGCCATCCTCCTGCTGGATGTAGATCATGTTCT
>JAGBTW010000059.1 GCA_017631135.1 Alistipes sp. | reverse complement strand
TATGTCGCCTGAAGGTGTGAACACGAATATCTCGCCCGACGAGGGCTTGGCATCGAAGCGGCGGGCGATAGACTCCGAAGTGGTATCCTCGAGGAGCGTGCGTAGCCTCTGCAGCCACTCCTCTGCACCCATGCCACTCTGCTTAACACCCTTATATCGCCAGTGTGCAGCGATACCGCGCTCGGCAACCTCGTCCATGCGCTCGGTGCGTATCTGCACCTCGACCCACTTGCCGCCACCAGCCGAGACTGTGGTGTGGAGCGACTCGTAGCCGTTGGACTGGGGTATAGATATCCAGTCGCGCATGCGCTCGGGATTGGGGGTGTATAGGTCGGTGACATGCGAAAAGACCGTCCAGCAGAGGCGCTTCTCGCTCTCGAGTGGGCAATCTATTATTATGCGCAGCGCAAAGATGTCGTAGACGCCGTCGAAGCCAACCTTCTGCTTGCGCATCTTCTGGAAGATGGAGAATACGGACTTCGTGCGGCTCTTGATGTGGTAGTTTATGCCATCGCGGTCCAGGAGCGTGCGCACAGGGGCAAGGAAGCGCTCGATGAATGCCATGCGCTCCGCCTCGCTCTCCTTGAGCTCGTGCACGATATGTTTATATGCCTCGGGCTCGAGATATTTCAACGATAGGTCCTCGAGCTCGCTCTTGATGCTGTAGAGTCCAAGTTTGTGGGCTATCTGCGCGTAGAGGTTGAGGCTCTCCCAGCTCTTTGCGCGACGCTTCTTCTCGGGGAAGATGTCGAGCGAGCGCATAACCTCGAGCCTATCGGCAAGCTTGATGAGTATCACGCGAGGGTCCTCGGAGTAGGATACAATCATGTCGCGGAAGTCCGACGCCTGCTCCTTGGATGCCTTGAGCTTGATGTCCGAGATTTTGCATAGCGCAAGGGCGATGCCCAGCGATTCCTCGCCATAGTTTTGGCGTATGAAGGATGATATATCCTCCAACTTGTCGCGGTGGTGCTGTGCCGCGATGCGCACAACATCGTGCACAATGGCGGCAATCGTTGAGTTACGACCGAGACCTATCTCCTCGACTACGATGCGCGCCACGGCGACACCATGGTCGAGCATGGGGGTAGAGTCGTAGCGCTGTGCACCAAAGGCTTCGAGTTGCTCGGCGGCGTAGCATAGTGCGCTATCGGTCATCTGCACGGTGAGCTCCGAGAAGTTGGATGCTATCACCTTGCGAAACTCTGCATATCTGTCTAATATATTGTCGTTCATAGTGTTATATCGCTATTTATTGGATGCGGGTTTGCGCACAACAACAAGGTCGTCACCACCTACGGCGTGGAGCTCGTACTCCTTGGTCGAGAGTAGGCTGCGTGCAGCGATGCGCTCGACAGTAAATCCCGCCTCGCGCAGTCTGTCGTCATAGTCGCGACCATAGGTGCGACGGTGGTCGTACTGTCCAAAGAGGCGTGTGCGCTCTGCGGGGTCGGTGATGGTGTCGTCCTCGAAGGTTGTCGCAAGACTCCTATCCTCTGGTACAAGCATTATGCCCCAGCCACCATTGCGCATGACTCTATGCAGTTCGCGCATTGCCAATCTATCGTCGGCGACATGCTCAAAGAGGTGGTTGCATATAATCACCTCGATGGAGTTATCTTCGAGGGGTATGCGCTGCACATCGAAGTGTATATCTGCCAAGGGGGACTCAAGGTCTGCGGTTATGTAATTGCTCTTGCACGCCTTGTAGTGGCGCTTGAAGTGACGCATGAGCGACACCTCGGGGGCGATGTGCAAGAGGCGTGGGTGGGTGGCAAAGAGGTTGCTATGGCGCTCCAACCACAGCCATATAAGGCGGTGGCGCTCCAAAGAGAGGCAGCGCGGACATAGCGCATCCTCGCGCGGTGTGACATAGCCGTAGGGCATGAACCTGCGGAGGTGTGTGCCACAGATGGGGCACACCCTGCTACGACCAACATAGGCGATGCCCATGATTGGCACGCTCCACTCTGCCATGCACTGCAGCCAGCGACGTGGGATGTGGTTCAAAGCCCAGCGTATAACACTCTTAACCATAGTGTTAGAAGGGTGTTGATATTATCTTTTCAAGCTCCGAGCGTGTGAGGGCGAGCTGTCGGCGGCACTCCTCAACAAGGGCGTTTGCACGCTTGACGGTGGGGGCGAGTTCGTTAATCTCTACCTTGCCACTACGCAGACTCTCCAATATCTGCTCCAACTCTTTGATTGCCTCGGTGTAGGTGATCTCCATCTTCTTCTTTGCCATATATTGCGTTACTATTTTTTCGGTGTTATGCTCTTTATCTCTGCCCCCATCACGCCATCGAGTAACTCGATGTCGATGCTCTCTCCGACGCTGTGGTTGGCGACACTCTTTATCACCCCCTCCTGGCTACGTGCTACGGCAAAGCCGAGGCGTAGAATGTTATCCAACGAGTAGCTTTTAAGTGAGCGCTCTGCCTCGCATAGTCGCTGCTCCTCGGTTGAGAAGATGAGCTCAAGGCGGCTGTGTAATGCGCTTTTTATCAACTCTATACGTTGTTGGTTGCTGTTTATGGCTGCCGTTGCAAGTCGCTCGATGTCGGTGCCAAGCTGGTATATGCGCATATCCTCGTGGTGGAGGCGACTATCAACTATCGTGGCGATGTCGTTAGCGTAGCTGTCGATGGTGTTCATCTCGTAATCAGCCATCTCGACAAGGCGCGTGGCGACTGCCGTGGGGGTCTTGAGCGAGGTGTGCGCGACCATATCCACCACCGACACATCCTTGTCGTGACCTATGCCCGCAAAGATGGGCAGGGGGAACTGCGCAACATGCGTGGCGATAAGGTAGGAGTCAAAGAGAGCAAGGTCGCTCGTTGAGCCTCCTCCGCGGATGATGGCAACAACATCAAAATCCTCCTCTCTCTCGGCAATGGCGTGCAGAGAGGCTATGATGCTCTCCTCGGCAGCATCGCCCTGCATGAGACTCCTAAATAGCGTTGTCTCAAAGCGATAAGGCGAGCGACGTAGCTCGTTCATAAAGTCTTGATAACCAGCTGCGGTGTCGCTCGATACGATGGCTATGCGCAGTGTGGGGCAAGTGAGCTCCAACTCGCGGTTCATATCCCACACACCCTCTTGTTGCAAGCGCGCGATGGTCTCGCGGCGACGACGCTCAACCTCTCCGAGTGTATAGCGCGGGTCGAGGTCGACAATCTGGAGCGAGAAGCCATAAATCTCGTGGTATGAGACCATGACACGCACCAAGACACGCAGTCCCGCGCGCAGCGTAGCGCCCGTAGCTGCTTCGAACATCGAGGCGAGGGATAGGTATGCCGAGCGCCAAATGACGGCACGCGCCTCGGCACGCGGAGCACCATCCGTAGCCCCCTTCTCAACAAGGTTAAGGTAGCAGTGTCCCGAGCGGTTGAGCTTAAGCTCCGAAATCTCGGCACTTATCCACAGCGGCTCGCAGAAACGACTCTCGAGCGTCGCGCGCACCATGCGCTGAAGGTCCAAGAGTGTTAGGTTGTGGTCGGGTGTGGGTGTGAGATTTTCCATTGCGCTGGCTTTTAGCGGATTATAACATAGTGCTCGCTTGGTAGTTGCTTGCCCAAGGGAAGTTGTATGTTCACAAGGTGAAGGCTCTCGATGGCCTTGCCATTGCGCATGGCGGGTTGCCAGCGCGGAGCGCTCTCGATGGCCCTCTCTATGCGCTTGAGGAACTGTCGCGACGAGCTGTCGAGTACCTCGCAGATTGTTGCTGTGCCATCTGTGGCGATGGAGATGCGTAGCGAGGCGCGCTCTGCGGGCATGTCGTCGCTCCACTCTACGCTCTTGGCGAGGTAGGTGGTGAAGTTGGTGACGCCCTCGAAAGAGAATGTCGCTGGAGTGTCGTATATGAGGCGCACCATGATGACACCCTCCGAGGCGCGAGCTCCCCACAAGGCGATGCTCTCCTCGTCGGCTGGGAGCGTCTCTATGGACTCGATGTCGGCTTGCGGTATGGCGTCAATGCTGTCGACAACCTTGCCATTTACGACATAGAGAGGCTGCTGCGCTAGAAGCGTAGTAGCCAAGAGTAGTGTAAATAGTGTTGTGGTTATCAGTTTTAACATCTGTGGTACATGTTTGTAATGAAAAACGTGGGAGTCCGCAAGAAAATTGTTGGACACCCACGTTTTTGCTATGTCTGCTTGGGAGAGAGTATATCCCAGCTTTTTGCGTATGTGTGCTACAACTCGCTCTCCTTCAAACGCTCGGCGTTCTCCGCTACGATGAGCTGGTCGATGACATCCTGAATGTCACCATCCATGAATGCCGAGAGGTTGTAGATTGTGTAGTTGATGCGGTGGTCGGTGATACGACCCTGTGGGTAGTTGTAGGTGCGAATCTTTGCAGAGCGGTCACCCGTAGATACCATGGTCTTGCGCTTCGATGCAATCTCGTCGAGGTACTTCGAGTACTCGAGGTTGAAGACACGAGTACGCAACTCCTCGAACGCCTTGTCGAAGTTCTTGAGCTGTGACTTCTGGTCCTGACACTGCACGACTATGCCTGTGGGAATGTGCGTAAGGCGGATAGCCGAGTAGGTGGTATTAACCGACTGACCACCAGGACCTGATGCACAGAAAATATCCTTGCGGATGTCGTTCATCGAAATCTCGATATCGAACTCCTCGGCCTCGGGCAACACTGCTACAGAGGCTGCAGAGGTGTGTACACGACCCTGTGTCTCGGTCTGGGGAACACGCTGAACGCGGTGCACGCCCGACTCATACTTCAATGTGCCGTATACGCTCTGACCCGTAACCTTGAGGACAACCTCCTTGTAGCCACCTGCAGCACCATCCGATGCAGAGGTAATCTCGTAGCGCCAGCCCTTTGACTCGATATACTTGGTGTACATGCGGAGAAGGTCGCCAGCAAATATCGCTGCCTCGTCACCACCCGTACCGCCACGAATCTCGACGATAGCGTTCTTGTCATCCTGTGGGTCTTTGGGGATAAGAAGAAGCTTAATCTCTTCCTCCATCTTCTCGATGGCGGGCTCGAGTGTTGCAACCTCCTCGCGAGCAATCTCGCGGAACTCCTCATCCTTTTCGTTTGCTAATACATCCTTCGCCTCGGCGAGGTTCGCCAACGCTGTGCGGAAGCGATCTGATGTCTCTACGATGGGCTCGAGCTCCTTGAACTCCTTTGTGAGTTGCACAAACTGCTTAACGTCGGCAATAACTTCGGGGTCTGTGAGCTTCTGACCAATCTCCTCATACTTGAGCTTCAGTCCGTCAAGACGAATAAGTATTGAATTGTCTGCCATATTCTCGTGTGTTGTTTTGGGGACTACGTCCCACGCTATTAATACTATTTTGTGCGCAAATATAACGATTTTTTTGTTACGCTCTAAATTTTCAACCCATTGCAGACCATTTTTTTTCTGTGTGGAGTTTCAAGCGGGGCTCTGCTCTAAATTGCTGTTTGTTAAATAGTTTGATTTCTTTCTAAAAATTTTAGTAAAAATATTTAACCAAAACTCTTGACAAGGGCTTTTTAGTGTTGTATATTTGCACTGTCAAACATCCGATAACGGTAGCCAAAAACGAGAGTTATTAAATTTAATGTTTGATGAATATTTAAGTTATTAACAATGTCAAACTATTGTTATATAGTTAAATATGTTGTGTTATTGTAATTAATTAACAGCAAATTAACATAATTATTAACAAACAGAAATGGGTCACCGTAGGGTGGCGCAGCAGGGAGAGTATCGCAATTTTTATAAGGTTAAATAATTTATTATGAATTTTACATCTTTACCAAGTAACGGTGCATCGTGGCGAGAGCCGTTAGTTTACAAAATTGATACGGAGAGTACCACACCACAGGATGTGATATTGGAGATTGTCGACACGTCAAACATGAGCATCTTGGGTACAATGCGACTCTATGGTGTGACTACGGCAGAGGTGGACATTGCGCCCTACATCGCCAGCACAACCTCGTTGGTGCCAGGGTGGACAAATGGAGCTTTAATTCTGCAGCGCTCGCAGTCGGCGCGCTCGGTGTTGGTGAGGGCAGATGGTGTGGAGTCGGCATCGCGCATATTCTATCGCTCGGCATTCAACTACACCCAATCCACAACCTTAAGCTCTGTGGTGGAGCACCAAGAGATTGAGCAGGGTGATGTGGCACGCATAACGGTCTTTGGAAGAACGCGCCTATGGGTGACCTACAACAGCTCGGCTGCGGCAGAGCCAAAAGAGACGACGGCAACAACGCGAGGCTATCCCATCGAGCTGATGATGTCGACATTGAACATGCGTGTGGGCACGAAGTTCTCGGTTAGCATACGCTACGAGACGGGTTATTCGGACACCTTTAACTACACCGTAGTGCCGCGACGCACGACATCGACGCGTCTGTTGTGGTACAACACTAAAGGCGGCATCGACAGTGCGATTTTTGACCACACCATACGCCTGGGGTGTGGGGTAGATGTTGCGACGGAGTCGTGGAGTGGAACGCGCTCGTATAGAAGTGTAGAGGGGTGGGCAAACTATCGCCTATGTACTGGTTATGAGAGTGCTGCGACCATTGATATGATGTTGGGCGTGTTGTTCTCGCCAAAGGTGTTTTCCGACAGGGAGAGTAAGTGTGAGGAGGTGGATGTTACAACCAGAGAGGTGGTCTTTGACAGCAAGGGGCAGTTGCACACGCTCTCGCTCGACATTCGTAAGGAGTGGAAAGGGGGTGAGCTATGATGGTGCTGCGTGTTGATGGTGTGGAGTGTAAGCTGCGTAGCCAACGCATAGAGTTTCCGCGATTTAATGCCAAGAGGTTTGAGGGTGTGCAGCCATGGCGAGAGAATGTCGACATGTATGTGGAGGTGGTTGCCACGCCCGAGGTGAGGGCTCTTGTGGGCTATGCCGAGAATATGCACCGCGTCGAGAATTTTAACCTTACAAGGCATTGGGGTGTAGTGGTGGTTGATGGTGTAGCGATGTTTGAGGGCGAGGCTACGGTGTGCGGCGTCGAGCGCAAGGCGAAGAGCCTCTACTACCGCATGAGGTTGAGGGCGCTGGGACACGACTGGGCACATAATGTGGCGCGCACAAGATTGCGAAACAGTGCCGTGGAGACCTCGATAACGATGACGCTGCCAGGCATAGAGGCGACATTGGGAGAGTATCAGCCTGTGCGCATGCTCCCTCTGCGCTACGACAGCTACCCCGAGCCCGAGGAGAGTGGTCTATACTCGGCAGAGAGGCTGTGGATGCCTCATGAGTACTACCCCTTTATGTCTGTGGTGGAGATTATCAAGAAGATGGTCAAGGATGGTGGCTACACCCTGCATAGTCGCTTCCTCGACACGGACGTAGCCAAGCGGCTATTGATGAGTGGTGCGTATAAGAGGGTTGACGGGTCGTTGCTACGCTCGAAGATGGACTTCAAGGCTATGCGCAGTCGCTCCACAACAGCTGCGGCGGGCGAGGATGGCAGAGTCTATGTTTGGGAGCCGCTGTTAGCCTCGAACATCGGCGCTATAGTCGACACCGTAGACCCCACGGCTGTGGATGACCAGGGTGGAGTGTTGTATGGCGCTTTTGCCAACGGTGGGTGCTTTAGCTTTGATGAGGGTCGCCCGATATTTACCCCAACGCGAGAGGTGAGGGTGGCGTTTGACTACCATCTGCACTACACGACAGAGTATCAGATTGTGTCGTCGCGCTATTTGAAAGGGTTTACACAACTGCATCTTGGCAATGGCTGTGATGTTGATGTGACGCTTCACAACCCCTTCGTCGATATGCGTAACAGCGTGAATAGTAACATGATATATAAGCTATTCATCTTTGATTACGACCCGTCGTGTAGCTATATGCTCGAGGACTATGGCGAGGTGAGCGAGCGTGTAAGTTCGGTGCTCTTTGAGGATGGACACAGTGGCAGTGTGCGACTCTTGGTGCGCGAAGCGGATGCGAACGACTATGTTGAGTACGAGGGCGATTGGGCGATATATGAGGGGTATGTGTCGGAGAGTGGAACGCGAGAGGTGGTTGTGGCTGTGCGCACGCCAGTGGAGAAGCTTACGCCCTCGAGCCCAAAGCGCTTCAACGACATCTACATAGGTGGTGCGTGCGAGGGGCAGCAGATGACCCTTCATGCAAGGTGTAGCGTGACGCCGGTGTTTAGTGGCTCGGCGGGCTATGGCGAGAAGTTGAAGTTTCCGGATATTGCCAACGTCGACATATCACAGGCGGAGCTTTTGGAGGCTGTGGCGCAGATGTTCAACCTGCGATTTTACAGCCACGAGCCAACAAAGAGCCTCTACATAGAACCCTATGACGACTTCTTCGATGGTGAGGTTGTCGACTGGCGCGACAGGCAGCGTGGCGATGGAGAGATAGTGTCGGAGTGTGTCGTGGATAGCTTTGAGCGTACGATATTGGGTTATCAGCCTGCTGATGGTGCAACAGCGCGATACACCTATGGTGAGGTGAGCGAGTTGGGTACTTGGGACTATCATGTTGAGAACTACGCTGCAAAGCGAAGCGTGGAGCACCTTCTCAACCCCCTCTTTCGACCTATCGCCACCTTCACCGGCGCCTCGGCCACAGCGCCCTCGGCCGAGGTGCTAACGGCGGGAGATAGAGATGTTGTGACGGAGTATGATAGCCTCGACCCGCGCGTTGTCGTCTACCATGGTGTTGAGGCGCTCAACGAGGGTGAGTATTGGCCATCGCCCAACGGCGATAAGGGTTTTCCTATGGCGGCATTTCACTCGCTCAAGCACAACGCCACGCTCTGCTTCGACGACAGAGAGGGGTGTAGCGGTCTGCACCACTACTACGACAATGAGCTTAAGGAGCGAGTTCTGCGCCAGAGGTTGGAGTGTGACATCCACCTCGCCCCAATGGAGTATGTGGCGCTCTTTGACCCCAGTAGTGAGGGGGCGACTGTGCGCTCGAACTTCCGCCTCAAGGCTTGTGGTCAAAGTGGGCTCTTCAGGCTCGACTCTATCGAGAGCTACGATGCTAAAAATCGCGTTGCACGCTGCTGCTTCGTGCGCCGCTTAAGAGATTGATAACGCTTATAAACGATGATGTCATGGGTAAAAAGATGGATATGCGATTAGGTCATTCGCGTCGCCACAAGCGCCTCGTGCAGATGCTTCTGCGGAGTGATATGCTCGATATGAGGGGTGTCGAGATGAGAGCTATGCACCGCCGTGTGGCGCAGCTTTCGGGGCGCAGGTTGGGCAGGTGTGCCGCGATGATGGTCGTAGCTGATGAGTTCTGCTGCTCATACGAGCGTGTGCGAAGCGCGGTATATAAAATAGATAAACAACAATCAAATTTCACAACAATGGACTCAACAATTAAGATTAACAACGAAGCGGAGGTAGCTATTATTGACATCGAGGGCACTATAGGCATCTCGGAGTCGTGGCAGTTTGACAACCCCGAGAGTCGTGTGGCAACATACGAGAGGTTTAGGGAGTGTGTGGCGCGCATTGCCGACTTGAGCAATGCCCACATACGCGTGAACATCCGCTCTACGGGTGGCGATGTGAACGATGCATTGCTCATCTACGAGGCGCTGCGAGCCACAGGGGCACATGTGACAACTTGTTGCTATGGCTACACCGCCTCGGCAGCGACAATCGTGGCTCAAGCCGCAAGCGAGGGGTGTCGCTATATTGCACCCACGTCACTCTACCTTGTGCATAACTCTCTCTGTACGGTCGAGGGTAATGCCGATGAGATTGAGGCGGAGGTGGCGCTCTTGCGACAGACCGACGAGCGCATAGCCGAGATATATGCCCGCCATGCAGGGCGCACGACCGAGGAGATGGCACAGCTCATGTCCGAGAATTGTGGCCGTGGCCGCTGGTTATCTCCCGCCGAGGTGGTGGAGGCGGGTCTTGCCGATGCCATCGAAGGTGGCAGTGAAGAGTACAAACCGAAGGAGGCGAAAGAGCCTGTGCAGCCAGTGAGCAAGGGTATAAAGGCGCTATTGAGCTTGATAGGCGGTGGCGAGGATGAGGCGCCCGATGTGGCAGATGATGTCAACTACATCCCTCATGAGGTGGCTGTGGTGAATGCCGTGGAGGCGCAGCGCTCGGCAATAGCCCTCGAGGAGCAGCAGGGCAAGGCGAAGCCTACGCAAGTAAAGAGCATCAACGACCCCGATTTGAGGGAGATGCCCACGGATGAGCGCCGCCGAGCCTACGACACCGATGCAAGAGCAATGCGCATTAGATAGCCTATATTGTTCAATAAATCAATCTATTAACTAACCTTTTTTTATTAACCAATTAACTAAAACCTTACTACTATGGGACTTATCGAAAATCCAAAGACCTACACTGGTCGTGACCTTGAGACAATCTTCTTCCGCCCTATGTTTGCGGGCGAGAGCGCCGAGCAGCTCGGTATCCACACAATCTACAACATGCCTGTGCCCACAACCATTCAGATGTGGAGCCCTCGCGCAGACATCCTCAAGGAGTACTCCTCGGGCTGGGATGGCGGTGATGCGGCGTTGCGCCAGCAGAAGACCATCGAGCTCTACAAGGTGAAGGCCGAGGTGGGCTTCTCGGCATCGGACTACTTCCAGCAGGTATACGAACTTATCACGGGTCGCGCCGATGTGAACCTCGACGACCTCACAGGCACGGAGCTCGAGCAGGCAGAGACCGAGATGTTCCGTCGCGCCATCGCCGAGAGTGTGCGCGTGACGATGTGGGTGGGCGACATCAACGCAGCAAAGTACAACAAATTTAATGGCTTCCTCACCCTTGCGGCGAAGTATGCCGTAGATAGCCAGATGCCCGTTGTCGATTGCAGCGATGTGTCGGCAGATGCCGAGGGCATCATCGACCTCTTGCACCGCATGTGGGTGGCAGCACCCCCACAGCTCAAGGCGCTCAAGGCAGAGGGCAACCTCGTCTACTTCCTCACCACAGACCTCTATGATGCCTACGAGCAGTATCTCGACCAGTTTGGTGCGGATGGCACATATACCGATGTCATCTCTGGTCGCCGCGAGTTGTCATACCACGGCATCAAGCTCGTAGATATGGGCGTGTCGCAGTATATGCCACTCAACGCCACACAGGCAAGCACCTTCTGCATCCTCACAGACCGTCGCAACCTTGTGCTCGCGGTAAACACGGCGGACTATCCTGGTTCCGAGGTGCGCATGTGGTACAACCCCGACGAGATGGAGAACCGTCAGCGTGCAATCTTCATGGTGGGTTGTGAGATTCTCGATGAGAACTTGCTTGTGTATGCCGATTTTGCTAACGCCTAATGATGTCCACCTATGGCAAACAAAGGAAATATCTGGCGTGTAGCTACAACACGCAACCGTGCCGAGCCCCTTTTGGGCTCGGGCATGGTGGCAAGCACAGCAACCGACAAGGTGTGGTGCTGGGGCGATAACAACATGTTGCCGTATGCACTCTCGCTCATAGCCCGTAACTCGGTGGCGCATCGCAGAATAATAAACGACAAGGCGGACTACATTGCGGGTAAGGGGCTAACATGCGATGCGGGGCTCGATGTTGTCAAGCAGCTAATATCGTGTGCCAATGGCTCGGGAGAGAGCATGCGCAGCGTCATTGCGCGCCTGGCGCTCGACGAGGCGATGTTTGGAAACGCCTTTATGGAGGTGGTTACCGATGCCCAAAAATCATTCCTCTCGCTATACCATGTCGATGCCTCGACTTGCCGTCTTGCGCGCGACGAGGAGCGTGTTGTCATGCACCACGATTGGTCGCAGTTTCGAGCATCCGAGGCGGTGTCGCTGCCCCTATACCCCAACTTCGAGGAGCAAGCCGATGGTACACTCCGCGCAGTGGTGCACTACAAGGATTATGAGCCTATGTTTTCGCACTATGGCGTTGCTCCCTATGTCGCGGGTTTGGACGCTGCAGCAATACTCTACAAGACTGACCGTTGGAACGTCTCGCGCATAGACAACTCGTTTCAGCTCTCGGGTGTGATGATGCTCGATGGCGCTGTGGGTGACGAGGATGAGGCGGGTCGCATGGTGCGCATGGCAGAGGAGAAGTTCGCGGGTAACCCTGGACAGGTGCTCTTTGTGTTGCGAGAGTCGGGCGAGGGTGACAGCTCGCGCTTCATACCCATTGACTCGAAGGCTGATGGCGACTGGGTTAAGCTGCATGAACAGGCCGAGAGTGACCTTGTTGTGGCACACTCATGGTTTCGCTCTTTGAGCGGTCTTGACTACTCATCAGGCTTCTCCACCGAGCGCATACTGCACGAGTATGAGGTTGCGCTAAACACCGTGATACTCTCGGAGCAGGAGCAACTCCTCGAGCCCATTCGCCAAATCATAGAGCGGATATTTAGTCTCAACGCCTCATCTCTTACCATCGTCAATGCTCCACCCATGAGCACCAAGCCAGCCTACATGAGGGTGTGGGAGGCGCGTAAAGCTGATGGTTTAGACTATGATGAGAGTGATCCGAGTCAACAGTTGTTCCTTGCCCAACTATAAAGAGGGCGAATAAAAAGTATATTTTGTCGTTACGCTCGCGCTCAAAATCCTCATTTACGCTTCAGTAAACTGCGGTTTTTCGCGCTTCGCAAGCCTAAAACTATATCTTTTTCTTCACCCTCTTGTAGGTCGAGTGTTGAAGAAAGCTGTTTGGGCTATCCTTAATTTAATTGGGCTATCCTTAATTTAATTATTATGATTACAATTTTTACAGCAGAAGAACTCTTTGCGCTCGCATTCGAGGGCGAAGAGTCGTACAACGCTACGGTGATAACCGAAAGCGATATTATAGAGGCGGAGAATCGCTATCTTGTGCCCATTGTGGGTGATGCATTGTACAGCATGTTGTGTCGCAACTCCTACACCGAACTTAAGAATAACCATATTCTGCCTATGGTTGCCGCCTGGGTGCGATATATTGTCGAGCCGCACCTCGCTTCGCGCTGTTGCATCTATCACAGTGATAGGAATATCACCGAGGCGGAGAATGAGAATAGCGAGCGTGTGATGCGCGCGCTGCGCCTAAAGGCGGCAACGCTATCTCGCAAACTTACAAATCATCTCAACCTCAATAGTGCGCTATATGCGGAGTATAACCCTGAAAATAACCCTTTAACCCACTGTTTTATCTATGGAAATATTGTTCAAATATGTTAGTGGTGCTGTAGTAGCACTCTTGGGCATGCTATGCCCCATCACGCCGCTCATAACCTCGGCAATGCTCTTTATCTCTATCGACTTCATAACCGGCATCCTCGCCTCGCGCACCGAGGCACGACGCAAGGGCGAGGCATGGCATTTGCAGAGTCGCAAGGCGTGGCGCACAGTCACAAAGGCGGGCTTTGTTGCTGTGGCAATAGTGATGATGTGGATAATCGATAGTGTACTGCTGGGCTTTATGCACCTCAATTTAGCAAATGTGTTTACGGGCTTTGTGTGTGGCGTGGAGCTGTGGTCGTTTGTCGAGAATGCCTCGCGCATTAGCGGTGCGCCGCTCTTTGAGTGGATAAGTCGCTGGTTTAAGCGCCGCATAGGAAAGGAGGTGGACGGTGAGTAGGGGACTACGCAACAATAACCCTGGCAACATCCGCCGCTCGAGGGTGCGCTACAAGGGCGAGGTGCACCCCAGCCGCGATCCCGAGTTCAAGGAGTTTTCATCTGTGGCATACGGCTATCGCGCTATGTTCGTGCTGCTCGACACCTATCGCAGTCGCTATGGTCTTACCACCATTCGCCAGATGCTCAACCGCTACGCTCCGCCCGAGGAGAATTTCACCGAGGGGTATATCCGCTATGTGGCTGACTATTCGGGTGTTCTGCCTGATGAGACTGTCGATACACGCGATGAGAGGGATATGATACCCATCGTCGCGGCGATGTCGAAAATCGAGAATGGCGTGGCGGCTCTTCGTGATGATGTGGAGCGTGGCTGGGCGCTCTTCGTTGGAGAAAATTAACCCTATTTCGGGGCTGTGTGGCATAACGCTGCGCAGCCCCTTTTTTGGTG
>JAGBTW010000007.1 GCA_017631135.1 Alistipes sp. | reverse complement strand
CATACGCTACGGTAGCTTCTTCCGCTTCCGTTCTACAGCACGCGTGCAGATTGGCGAGCCTATAAACGTCGGTAACTTCATCAAGGAGCACCAAGACATGACACAAGCGGAGCAGATGACCGCCATCCGCGAGCTACTCACCGAGCGCATACACAACTCCATCTTCTACATTCCCAACGACGAGGACTACGAGGCGATATACGAGATTTGCGCCGCGGTGGTTAAGCGTCAGACGAAGAACTGTAAGTTTGTTGTCGATGGCAAGCGCTTGCGCGGCATGGATGCTCATTTCGAGGCCAACAACCGCACCATACGCGAGATTATGCGCCTCAAGGAGTCAAACCCCGAGGTTGCTGCCGAGCTCATCAAGTTGGGCAAGGAGGCTTACGAGGAGCGCACAAAGCAATCTATAAGCCTCAAGTCGGTATCTGTGAAGAATGCCTTTGCTTCGCGCCTTATGCAGTTGGTATTCTTCTTATTGAAGCTACCCTACACCATCCCCGCATCTATCCTTACATTGCCCATGGTGGCGGTAACAAAGTCGCTCTTTAGACTCATCAAGGACCACGCATTCCGCAACTCTATTCGCTTTATGATGAACCTTGTGTTGTGGCCCTTATTGATGATTATCTACGCTGCAATTGCATACTCGCTCTTGCCATGGCAGTGGGCACTACCCATCACGTTGGCTCTGCTTCCCGCACCCATCGTAGCACAGGAGACATGGCGCTTGTTGCGACTCCTTAAGTCCGACATCAAACTTTACAGAAACAAGCCGTTGCGCCAAAAGTATGCTCAAATTAAGACTATATTTCTCAAAAACCGATAGTTATGATTAAGAGAATTACCACACTGGCAGTTGCTATGTTTATGGCAATGAGCCTATATGCACAGACCGAGGAGCAACTCCAACCCATCGAGGAGACCTCGTCGGAGAAGAGTGAAATCATCAAAACAGGCTACAACTTCGGCCCTCTGCCCGCTGTGGCGTTCGATGCAGATAAGGGTTTCCAGCTCGGTGCGCTATTGAACATCTACGACTTTGGCGATGGCTCAACATACCCCAACACTCGCCAGCAGTGGTACTTCGAGGCTTCGTTCTTCACCAAGGGCTCGCAACAGTTCATGGTGTCATACGACAACCGCTTCCTTATCCCCGGTGTGCGCTGGTCTACAGCCTTGACCATCTTCAACGATAAGGCGATGGACTTCTACGGCTTCAATGGCTACATGGCGCACTACGACCACGAGATGGTGAAATTGGGCAAGGATAAGACAAACCTTGACCACTATATCTACACACCCAAGTATCGCGTCAACCGTCTTGCAGTGCTCTTCAAGAGTGACTTCGTGGGTAACATCTGGGATAAGAAGCTCTTTTGGGAGGCAGGCTACCACTTGAGCTACTTCAAGCAGGGATACAACAACGAGTGTGCACTAAACCTCGATAAGATTAACAAGAACAAGGCTGAGGAGAAGATGTTCCCCGAGACCGAGCCCACAATCTTCGACATGTATCGTCGATGGGGTCTTATCTCTGAGGAGGAGGCTTGGGGCGGTCTTAACAGCACCGTGCGCCTTGGTCTGTTGTTCGACACACGCGACAAGGAGGGTGCTCCCTCACGTGGCATCTGGGCAGAGGCACACCTCACCCTCGCACCCAAGTGGCTGGGCACTACCAACCCCTACTACCGCTACTCGGCAACCTTCCGCCACTATGTGCCCATCGTGAAGAACGACATCCTTACGTTCGCATATCGCCTTAACTATGAGGGTACTTTCGGTAACGATGCACCCTACTACGTCTTGCCATACATCACCACCGTAGGTCAGAGTTACGACCGCGATGGCATGGGTGGCTACCGCACTATTCGTGGTATCATGCGTAGCCGTGTTCAGGGCTTGGATATGGCATCATATAATGCCGAGTTGCGCTGGCGCTTCGTATCGTTCACACTCTGGAAGCAGAACATATCATTCGGCTTGAATGTCTTCTCTGATGGTACTATGGTTACCAAGGGTCGCGACATGTCGTTCCGCGGTGATGAGAAGTATCGCTCAGAGTATGATGAGTATATGGCACAGGGCACAACGGCTGACCGTCCACATATCACCGTGGGTGGTGGCTTACGCTTCATCATGAATCAGAACTTTATCGTAGCCTTTGAGTATGGCTTGCCCGTGAGCAAGTTCAGCAAGGATCCCCTCATCAAGAATCAGGATGGCAAGGGTGCGTTCTACATCAACACAGGTTACTTGTTCTAATATATAGAGTCTCTAAAAATAAGGTTGATTAAAATTCATATTTTAGTCAACCTCTTTTTTTTGCATTTACACTACGTATATTTGGCATTGTTGAATAAAAATCGTATATTTGCTCTTGTAAGTTTATTAAGCCCCCAAAATTCAAGTTATGCGTAAGCTCTATATCATAGCAGGTTGCAATGGTGCTGGCAAGACCACAGCATCGTACACCATGTTACCCGAGTTGTTGCATTGCCACGAGTTTGTCAATGCCGACGAGATTGCACGCGGTCTATCACCCTTCAACCCCGACAGCATGGCTATTGAGGCGGGCAGACTTATGTTGCGCCGCATAAACGACCTCCTTGAAGAGGGCGCAGACTTCGCATTCGAGACAACACTCTCAACACGCACATACCAGAAGTTTATCAACCGCGCACACGAGTGCGGATACTTCGTATCGCTAATCTACTTCTGGCTACCCTCGCCAGAGCAGGCCATAGAGCGCGTGGCAAAGCGCGTAAGCCTCGGAGGTCACAACATCCCCACAAACACCATCTGCCGCCGCTACCAAAGCAGCATGCACAACCTCACGTCGCTCTACATCCCCATCTGTGACTATTGGGTCATCTACGACAACTCCACCGCAGAGGGCGTGAAAAAGATTGCCTACGGCTCGAAGAGCGAAATAAAAGAGGTCGTTGACGAGTTAGCCTATCAAAAGATTTTGAGTTATGAGTGAGTTTGAGATAAAGGAGCTTCAAGAACGCATCGACGCGGGCATACTGCTTGCCCAACGTCGCCTTATCGAACGCACACGCAAGGATAATGGCGACCTCGTAGTCATGCGCGACGGTAAGGTCGTGCGCCTCACCCCCGACCAGCTACTTGCAAAGTAGGTCACACAACGTAATAGGAGTGTCCAATATTTTTTTGGACGCTCCTATTTTTTTCAAAGGGTCAAAAAGTTCAAAAGGGGAATTTATTAAAACCATTTTAGAACGCTTTAGAACTCTTCTAACCCTTTAGTATATACTTTGTTCATTCTGAACGAAGTAAAGAATCTCCTCGAAGCCAACAAAGGACAATGCGTTAATACCCGACAAAAACAAAAGCGCGGGTATTAAATTAATACCCGCGCTGTAAAAGAGTCTTTATTGTGCGATTGCGCTATAACGCAATGCGTTACTCCACAACCTCACCCTTCTCGAAGTCGTAAGCGACAATCGCGTCAGCATACTCACTCCAACCATCAGCTGCTTTATATGCATCCACAGACTCTGCTGGAACATAAATATTACCATTTATAGGCTTGTAATTCTTTTCATCATAGTCATAACATGAAAACACGCGATCTCCTAATACTGGTGGTATTATTGCCTCACTATAGACATCAGTTAAATTTTCACAATTATAGAATGCTGTATCTCTAATTGTCTCAACACCTTTGCCAATAGTGACACTTATAAGATTCGTGCAATCTAGAAATGCATTAATATTAACCTCCTTTACACTATCGGGTATAATTACACTTGTAAGACTTGTGCATGTCCAAAATGCACAACCTCCAATAGTCTTTACTCCGTTACCCATAGTTATACTTGCTAGGTTATTACACCCATCAAAAGCATATATTCCAATCGTTGTTACATTATCTGAAATAGTTATACTTGTGAGGCTATCGCAATTATAGAATGCCCTCTCTCCAATCGTTGTTACACTATCTGGGATAGTATATTCAGTAATACCAGCAGGAGCGAATGCTACCAATGTGCCATCAACAACTAATATCCTACCACCATCTTCTGCGTAGTTACCTCGGAACTCCATAAGATTTGAGCAGCCATTAAATGAATTAGCTTCAATTTCTATCACACTATCAGGGATGGTTAAACTTGTAAGGCTATCGCAATCTCTGAATGCAGCATATCCAATCGTCGTTACACTATCGGGGATAGTATATTGATTAAGTCCTGCGGGTGCAAATGCCTTTAAAACTCCATCAATAACCAATATTCTACCACCATCTTCTGCATACCTACCACTGAATTCCATAAGGTTTGAACAACTTAGGAATGGGTTATTTCCAATCTCTGTTACATTATCAGGGATAGTAATACATGTT
>JAGBTW010000058.1 GCA_017631135.1 Alistipes sp. | reverse complement strand
TAAGAGCAACAACGGTCATGATAAGTTTTTTCATAGTTAGTATAAGTTATTTTGTTATTTGTTTTTTCGTTACAGCATCCTCGCCCTCCCCTATTTTTCGAGGAAAGCAACGACAAAAATACTACTTTTTTCAAAAATACAAACTCTTCGGAGTCACTTATTTGCGTAAACCCGCAAAAAATTGCTTCATAAGCGCCTCACACTCCTCCTTTAGCACACCTTTTACCACCTCTGTCTTGGGGTGCATGATGCGCTCCGAGTAGGTCGAATAGCCACGCTTTTCATCGGGTGCACCATAGACTACACGACCTATCTGGCTCCATGCCAAAGCACCGCCACACATCACACATGGCTCCACCGTAACATAGAGCGTACACTCGTTGAGATACTTACCCCCGAGCGTCGACATCGCCGCCGTGATAGCCTGCATCTCGGCATGTGCCGTAGCATCCATGAGCGTCTCCACAAGGTTGTATCCGCGACCTATAACCCTGTCACCCGCAACGACAACAGCACCAATGGGGACCTCTCGTTTTGATAACGCACGCTCCGCCTCGTTTAGTGCCATACGCATAAATTTTTCGTCTTGTTGGGGGTTATTGTTAAATTTTTCGGCCATTTTATTCATAATTAGGTGAAAATGTATTACCTTTGTGAGTTGCAAAGATATGAAAAAAATCTAAAAATATCATAACGTATGTACAGAACACACAACTGCGGTGAACTCCGCATAGAGAATGTAGGTGAGGTGGTAACACTTTCAGGTTGGGTGCAGAAGGTGCGCAACCTTGGTGCTATGGCATTTATCGACCTACGCGACCGTTATGGCATCACGCAGATTACTGTCGAGGAGCACTCTTCGGAGGCTGTCAAGGCTGTGGCTGCGGAGGTGGGTCGCGAGTATGTATTGCAGGTGACAGGTAAGGTCATCGAGCGCTCATCGAAGAACAACAAAATCGCCACTGGCGACATCGAGATTTCGGCTGCGGAGCTCAAGATTTTGAACTGCGCCGTGACACCCCCATTCACCATCGAGGAGGAGAGTGATGGTGGCGACGACCTTCGCATGAAGTATCGCTATCTCGACCTTCGTCGTCCCCCCTTGCAGCGCGCAATGATTTTGCGTCACCGCATGGCACAGGCCGTACGCCAGTTCCTCGACAAGGAGGGATTCCTCGAGATTGAGACACCCTACCTCATCAAGTCTACGCCTGAGGGCGCACGCGACTTCATCGTGCCCTCGCGCATGAACCCCAACCAGTTCTACGCGCTTCCACAGTCTCCACAGACACTCAAGCAGTTGCTTATGGTTGCGGGCTACGACCGCTACTTCCAGATTGTGCGTTGCTTCCGCGATGAGGACTTGCGCGCTGACCGCCAGCCCGAGTTTACACAGATCGACTGCGAGATGTCGTTCGTAGAGCAGGAGGATGTACTCGAGATTTTCGAGCGCTGGGCACGCTACATGTTCAAGGAGGTTATGGACATCGAGTTTGCAGAGCCCTTCCGCCGTATGCCTTGGATTGAGGCGATGGAGAAGTACGGTTCGGACAAGCCCGACTTGCGCTTCGGCATGACATTCAGCGACATCACAGACCTCGCACACGGTCACAACTTCGTTGTGTTCGACTCTGCAGAGTATGTCGTAGGCTTTGCTGCCGAGGGTTGCGCATCGTACACCCGCAAGCAGATTGACGAGCTCACAGAGTTCGTTAAGCGTCCCCAGGTTGGCGCAAAGGGTCTCGTATGGATTCGCGTAGATGCTGATGGCGGTGTTAAGTCGTCTATCGATAAGTTCTTCTCACCCGACGAGGTTAAGGCTATCGCCGAGCGCACAGGCGCCAAGGCGGGCGACATGGTATTCATCCTCTGTGGCGACAAGTTCAAGACACTCACACAGCTCTGCACATTGCGTCTCGAGGTTGCCGAGCGTCTCGGACTCCGCGACCCCAAGAAGTTTGCACCCCTTTGGGTTGTCGACTTCCCCATGTTCGAGTGGGACGAGGAGACACAGCGCTTCTACGCTATGCACCACCCCTTCACATCACCCAAGCCCGAGGATGCAAAGTACTTCGACAGTGGCGAGTTGGGCAAGATGCGTGCTAACGCCTACGACTTCGTATGTAACGGCACCGAGATTGGTGGTGGCTCAATCCGTATCCACGACGCAGAGCTTCAGGCAAAGGTGTTCGACGCACTTGGCTTTACGCCCGAGGCTGCAGAGGAGCAGTTCGGCTTCTTGATGAACGCCTTTAAGTTTGGTGCACCTCCTCATGGTGGTTTGGCATTCGGCTTCGACCGTTTGTGCTCATTGTTTGGTGGCTCGGAGTCTATCCGCGACTACATAGCCTTCCCCAAGAATAATGCGGGTCGCGATGTGATGCTCGATGGTCCTTCACCCGTGGCAGAGGCACAGCTCGACGAGCTCTACTTGGCTCTTAAGACTCCTCCTACGAAGTAATCACTAACGCAACATAGACAAACAGAGGACTGCCCCGCGGGACAGCCCTCTGTTTCGTTTTGTGATGACAACTACTTGAGTATAGCCTTCATTGCCTCGATGTTGCGGGCATTATCCACAGCCTTACCCTCGGGCGTATAGGCGTGAGCAATAGCCTCGGCGAAGTGCTTCTCAACCTTGTTACGCACAATCTTCATCGTGCTGTTCACAAGACCATTCTGCTCCGTGAACGCCTCGTTGGCAATGGCTATCACTGCGGGCACCCAACGGTCGGGGAACTCATCAGCATAGATGCCACCAGCGCGATACTTCGCAACCTCTGCAGCGACAATCTTTACTGCTTCGGCATAACGCGCCTCACCCTCGATGCCTCGCTCCTCGAGAGCACGGTTGATATTCTCCTTCGATGGCACAGCAAGAGCTATGGTATAGGGGCACTGGTTGTTGTAGACGATAATCTGGTCGATGTATGGCGACTTATCCACAATAGCCTCCTCCATACCCTCGGGGCTATACTTCTCGCCATCGCTCGAGATGAGCAAGCTCTTGAAGCGACCCAACACATAGAGGAAGTTATCCTCGGACATGTAGCCCATATCTCCCGTATGCAACCAGCCATCACGCACAGTGTCAGCCGTAGAGACGGGGTTCTTCCAGTAGCCAGCCATGACATTCTCACCCTTGATGACAATCTCACCCTTTTGACCCACGGGGAGCTCGCGACCCTCGTCATCGAGAATCTTTATCTCGAGGGGCTGCACAAGGCGACCCGACGAGCCGAAGCGGTGGTTACGCTTCGAGGGTGCATTTGTCGAGATTACGGGAGTGGCCTCCGAGAGACCATAGCCCTGGAACATGGGGATGCCAATAGCATAGAAGAAGCGTTGAAGCTCACTATCCAAGAGCGCACCACCACCAATGAAGAACTGCAACTCGCCACCAAATGCCTCACGCACCTTCGAGTAGAGAATCTTATCGAAGAGCGCAACAAGGGGCTTGAGGAAGCAGCGCATGCCCTTGCCCTTTGAGTAGCCATCTGCCTGGTAGGCATACGATGTCTTGAGGGCAACGTTAAAGAGTCGCTCGGTTGTCTTACCCTTCTTGCGGATAGATGTCTCGATGTTCTTGCGGAAGTTCTTCGCCAACGCGGGAACAGAGAGCAAGAAGTGGGGACGCACCTCCTTTATATTAATAGGTATGTTCTTGAGCGTCTCCATGGGTGTACGACCCACCTCGGTTGTAGCAACCGAAGCACCACACGCAATCATGATGTAGAAGCCCACGACGTGTGCAAAGCAATGGTCAAGGGGCAAGATGATTAGTGTGCGCCATGTCGAGGGAATAGTGACCACCTACAGCGCCTGCTCAACGTTCGCCGTGTAGTTGCG
>JAGBTW010000057.1 GCA_017631135.1 Alistipes sp. | reverse complement strand
TATTATCTCTACCGAGATGGGTGATATGAAGGCGGAGCGCTATGCTAACGAGACCCCTATCACCGTTGATCACTTCGTGAAGCTCGCCGAGAGCCATTTCTACGATGCACTCACCTTCCACCGCGTAATCCCCGACTTCGTGATTCAGGGTGGATGCCCATTGGGTACAGGTGCGGGTGGTCCAGGCTATACCATCCCCTGCGAGACACGCGCCGAGCGTCAGTACCACGACCGTGGTGTGCTCTCTATGGCGCACCGTGGCCCCAACACTGGTGGCTCGCAGTTCTTCATCTGCCACAACCGCATGAACACACAGCACCTCGATGGTGTGCACACATGCTTCGGCAAGGTGGTTGAGGGTGTAGACGTCATCGACGACATCCGCCCTGGCGACCTCATCCTCTCTATCACCATCGTAGAGGAGTAACACTACAAATATATGACTATGCCCATGAATGACCTCAAGCCCCTCTTTGGCGATGTCGCCCAAGAGCCCATATACATTGCTGGTCCATGCAGTGCCGAGAGCCGAGAGCAGCTGCTCGAGGCGGCGCGTGGCGTGGCAGATGCTGGCGTCGCAATACTGCGCGCGGGAGTGTGGAAGCCACGCACCAAGCCAGGGTCGTTCGAGGGCATAGGCAGTCGCGCGCTCGACTGGATGGCGGAGGCGCGCGAGAGGTATGGGCTGAAGATTATCACCGAGGTGGCAACACCCGAGCACCTCGAGCTCGCGCTGGGTGCAGGTGTCGATGGCGTGTGGATAGGTGCGCGAACAACGACAAACCCCTTCGCCACACAGCAGATTGCCGATGCCCTGCGTGGCGTCGACACCGCCGTGATAGTCAAGAACCCCGTGATACCCGATGTCGACCTGTGGGTGGGCGCAATAGAGCGTATATATAATAGTGGCGTGCGCCGCCTGGGTGCTGTGCACCGCGGGTTCGGCACACAGCAGACAACGCCCTATCGCAACGCCCCACATTGGTCGGTGCCCATAGAGCTACATCGTCGCCTGCCCTCGCTCACGATACTCTCCGACCCCAGCCATATTGGCGGTCGCCGCGACCTCGTGGCACAGCTCTCGCAGCAGGCCCTCGACCTCGGCTTCTCGGGTCTAATGATAGAGTGCCACCCCTCGCCCGACATGGCGTTGAGCGATGCCGCACAGCAGATAACCCCCGCCGCCCTTGGCGAGATGCTTGCAGGGCTGCAGCTGCGCCGTGCCCATGTTGGCGATAATGCCATAAGCGACTACCGCTTGCATATCGACACCATAGACAATCGCATCATCGAACTCCTCGCCGAGCGCATGGACGTGGCGCGCGAGATTGGCGAGTATAAACTCAAGCACAACATGGCAGTTGTGCAGCACGACCGCTATAACGAGATGCTTATGGCTGTTGAGATGCGCGCCGAGGCAATGGGACTAACCAAGTCGTTTATACACCAGATTTTTAGGACTATACACGAGGAGTCTGTGCGCCTGCAGATACAGTTAAAGGAGGATGACAAATAGGTAATAAAAAGAGAGCTCGGCATACACCGAGCTCTCTTTTTGTTGTTATATTGAGGTTTAGTAACCCACAATCATACTCTCGTATGAGCTCCAACCCTGCGCACTCTTATATGCGCTCACTGCAGATGCAGGAACACGGATTGTGCCGAGCTCATCGCAATCATAGAATACATATCTACCACCCAATGTTGGCGGAGTTGTCGTGTCTATATGTTAAACTTTTAATAACACTTATTAACATCAAACCAAATGGGCGTGTCCGAGATTTTTTTGGACACGCCCATTTGGTTTTTTAGTAAGCAGAGGTTGCTTACTTCGATGGTATTGATGAGGCTTTGACCTTGAAGAAATTCATCGACGAGTTGGCATCAAGGATGCGGTAGTCGTAGATGTTGCCCCAGCTGTCGGGGCGGTCCTTAATCTCGCAGTCCTCCTCGGTGTCGTTGACAACATAGTCGCCTATCATGTTGTGCCACACCTTGATGCGGTCGATAGATGACTGATAGTAGAAGAGGTTATTCGCGGGGTTGATAAGCTCGTTGAGGGCCTCGACATATATTGCGCGGTAGTCCTCGAACTGCAAGATCTTGCCGATAAGCGGGTTCTTGTTCGTGTCGCCCCACTTCAACGGGTCTTGGCGGCCCGAGTCGCTCTGAACGCCGCAGTTGAGCGATGTGCCAAGTGTGTTATCGTAGTCGTAGGGGATGAAGTAGAATTTGTAATTATCCTTATCCGACGAGTTGAAGTACATGTAGAAGTTGTTGCAGTTGTTCCAATAGTCGTCCCACATGCCCACAGCAACATTCACAGCATAGGTGCGCAACAAGAGGCGCACATCGCACACCGAGGCTATCCAGTCGTGGAAGTCGTCGCCCTGGCGCTGCGTGAGGTTCTTGGTGAACTCCACAAGCTGTGCCTTGGCAGCCTCGAAGTTCTCGGTGTTGCTCTCAAGCTCGTAGGTATAGTTGTTGCCCGAGTCGTCATCGTAGTAGATGTTTGCGCTGTGTATGTCGTTGTAGTTCAGCGTAGCGCCCCAGCGGCACTTCCATAGGTTGTGGTCGTGGTCGCCAAACATCTCCTTGCGGCGCTTAACAAACTTGTCGTCGATGGCCTCAATGAGCTCATATACACCGTAGTATGCGGGCTTCGAGTCGCCCTCGACATGTATCCATAGGCGGCAGTATGAGCTATATGGTGCTGTCCAGATGCCGAAGCGGCGGAAGAGGTCGTAGCAGTATATCTCGCGACAGTAGGCGCTGTCGTCCTTATGCCACTTGAGGTGAAGCTTGCGGATGCCGTAGAGCTCGTGGGCATCGTCCTTCTGATACTTGCGCAGG